>JAYVXJ010000676.1:0-4365 GCA_043785285.1 Chitinophagaceae bacterium | reverse complement strand
GTTTCATACTGTTTTTGCACCTGGTCATCCAGGAACGTATATGCAAACGGCGCAGCTGGCAGATTTTTGTGCCAGATCTTTTCCATTTGTCCCTACTGGCCAATAGCCGGGTATTGTTCATCCTGACGGCCATTGTACTGATTACCGGTCTGGCCGCCGGCAGTTATCCCGCTTTCTATCTCTCGGCTTTCCAAGCCATAAAAGTGATCAAGGGAAATTTCACGAGCCATATCTCTGCAGTCGGTATACGCCGTTCATTGGTGGTTTTCCAGTTTGTATTGTCCATTATACTCATTACCGATATTATTATTATCTATAGCCAGTTGAAATTTATCAAACATAAAGACCTGGGCTTTGATAAAAGCCAGCAGATCATTTTCAGCTTCCATACGGAGGATACCCGGAATAAAATGACAGCTTTTGAGACAGACCTTCTGCAATTACCTGAAGTAAAGACGGCAAGTAAAACAAATAATTACCCCGGAGCGTCGAGTTATAATGATTGGCAGCTGTACCTGGCTGGCGGAAATTTAGCTAATGCAATAGACCAGCAAAACATATCCTCCGATGAAAACATTGTAAAGGCGCTGGGCGTCAAATTAATCAGCGGAAGGGATTTCCATTTGCATGATTCTACTTCGGTTATCATCAACGAAACGCTGATGAAACGGCTGGGCTTAAGGCCTGAAATGGCGCTGGGAACCAGGTTATATGCGGGAGATGAGAGGACCTTCAATATTGTCGGGGTCATGAAGAATTTTAATTACAGATCGCTGCATGATGAGGTATACCCGTTTATGTTTTGTTATAATCCCGGAAGGGATGACATCCATCATTTAATTGTTAATCTCAACAGCAATAACTACCCGGCCTTATTAGGAAAAATGGAAAAGATCTGGCACAAAAATCTGCCAGCTGCGCCGTTTGCATATACGTTCCTGGATGACCAGGTGCAAAAACAGTATGAAACAGAGATAAGCATGTCCCGGATCATCAATTCATTTACTCTGATGGCAATCATTATTTCCTGCCTGGGGTTATTTGGCCTGGCCACGTTCAGTGCAGAACAAAGGAATAAGGAGATTGGCATCCGAAAGGTATTGGGCGCCAGCATACCGGGCATTGTTCAACTATTATCCCGGGATTTTTTGAAACTGGTTTTGATTGCTTTTGTGATTGCCACCCCCATTTCCTGGTGGGCCATGAACCATTGGTTACAAAGGTTTGCGTACAGAATGGACATCAGTTGGTGGATGTTTGCTTTAGCAGGGCTGCTGGCTATTTTTATCGCTTTATTCACAGTCAGTTTTCAGGCTATAAAAAGCGGCGATTACCAATCCGGTGAACAGCCTACGCTCAGAATGAGCTACAGCTGCTGAAGAGCGTTTGCGGACGGAGTGAGAAAGAAGTTGACGGTTAACCGTTGATGGACTTTAAGTGCGAATTCGTACAGGATATCGGTCAACCGGTAACAAAAATAAAATCATGCTAAAAAATTATTTCAAGATTGCCTGGCGTAATCTCGTTAAAAACAAGTTCTCGTCTTTTATCAATATTGGCGGACTGGCCGTTGGTATGACGGTGGCAATGCTGATCGGTCTCTGGATTAATGATGAATTGTCATTCGACAAATACCATCAGCATAATGATCATATTGCTCGCGTAATGCAACGTCAAACGCTGAATGGGGAATTGAACACGCTGAAAGCAATACCTATTCCGGTGGCCATTGAACTCCGGCGCAACTTTGGAAATGATTTCAAGTACGTAGTCCTGTCCTCCTGGACCAATCCCCATATCCTTAAGTTCAGAGACAAGCATATATCCCTGCAGGGTAATTATATGGAGCCGGATGCCCCTGAAATGCTTACCCTGAGCATGATTAAAGGCACAAGGAATGCTTTAAAAGACCCGTCATCCATTTTAATTGCTGAGTTGGCTTCAAAAGCCCTTTTCGGCGAGGCCAATCCGATCGGCAAAACCATCATGCTGGATAGTGCTGTTTTAAGGGTTGCAGGTGTATATGAAGATTTGCCACCTAACAGCAGCTTCAGCAATTTGTTATTCATTGCTCCCTGGAATGTATATGCCAGTTCGGAAGAGATAAAAGAAGCCAGCAGCAATTGGAGAAGCAACTCCTTCCAGCTATTTGCCCAGATCGCGGAGAACAGGGATATGGCCAATGTTTCAGCCAAAATAAAAAATATAAAACTGAATAAAGTAAGTGAACGGGAAGCCAGGCAAAAACCTGAAATTTTCCTGTTTCCCATGTCCCGCTGGCATTTATATTCCGAATTCAAAAATGGGGTTAATACCGGAGGTGCCATTCAGTATGTATGGTTGCTCGGCATTACCGGTATTTTTGTATTGCTGCTGGCCTGCATCAATTTCATGAACTTAAGTACTGCACGTTCGGAAAAACGGGCCAAAGAAGTGGGTATCAGAAAAACAATGGGCTCTTTGAAAGGTCAATTGGTCGTGCAATTTTTTGGTGAATCTCTATTGGTGGTCATCGTGGCTTTTGTACTGTCATTAATTGCCGCATATCTTACCCTTCCGTTTTTCAATCAGGTGGCAGATAAAAAAATGATTATTCTCTGGAGCAGTCCCTTGTTTTGGTTGACCAGTTTTGGTTTCTGTCTGACCACCGCGTTGATTTCCGGCAGTTACCCCGCTTTTTATTTGTCCTCCTTCCTGCCTGTAAAAGTATTGAAGGGAACATTTCGCGTCGGCAGCGTGGCTTCCCTTCCACGGAAATTGCTGGTTGTTTTGCAATTCAGCATTTCCATCATATTAATTATAGCGACGATCATTGTTTTCCGCCAGATTCAATTTGCCAAAGAACGTCCCATCGGTTATAGCCGGGATGGATTAATCATGGTCAGACCTTATTCCGACGATTTTCACCGTCATTTCGAAGCCATGCGTAATGATTTGCTGCAAACGGGCGTCATTTTGGCAATGGCTGAATCCGGAAACCAGATAACAAAGGGTAGCAGAACAAGCGGTGGTTTTGACTGGCCGGGCAAAGATCCTAATACCGCTGATGAGTTTGCCAGCTTTGCCGTATCTCCTGATTACGGGAAAACGATCGGATGGCAATTTATAACTGGAAGGGACTTTTCCGGAACGGCTTCTTCAGATTCTTCTTATGTGATTTTAAATGAAACGGCGGTAAAATATATGGGTCTTAAAAATCCGGTTGGACGAATAATTACCTGGGGTAAACCGTATACGATAATTGGCGTGGTAAAGGATTTGATCGTAGAATCACCTTATGAACCCGTTAAACAAACGGTGTTTTATATCAATCCGGAGGCCGGGCTGTTAAATATGCGGATAAATCCTGCAGTTAATTCGCATGAAGCACTTACCAGGATCGAAACGATCTGCAAAAAATACGCACCTGATGCACCTTTTGATTATAAATTTGTTGATGAAGAATACGCTCATAAATTCAATGACGAGGATCGTATAGGTAAACTCGCTACTATTTTCACCGTACTGGCCATCTTCATTTCCTGTCTCGGCATGTTTGGATTAGCATCCTTTGTAGCAGAACAGCGTACCAGGGAAATCGGAATACGTAAAGTATTGGGTGCATCGGCGCTTAATCTCTGGTCTTTATTATCCAGGGATTTTGTGCTGCTGGTTCTTATTTCCTTGTTTACTGCGATTCCGGTTGCTTATTATTTTATGCATCAATGGTTGCAGCATTTCACGTACCGGGCCGAAATGAACTGGCGGATATTTGCAGTGACAGGCTTGGGTGCAGTGATTATTACGCTGCTCACGGTCAGTTATCAGAGTATTAGAGCCGCTTTGGCGAACCCGGTGAGTAGTTTGCGGAGTGAATGAAGGGCTTTCGTCAACTGTCATCCAAAATAAAACCCATGCTGAAAAATAATTTCAAAACAGCCCTGCGCCAGATCAGCAGGCATAAAATATACGCGTCCATTCATGTGCTTGGCCTGGCGCTGGGAATTTGTGCCTGCTTCTTGATTTACCTGATCACCCGGTATGAATTCAGCTTTGACCGGTTTCATCCGGAGAATGACCGCATTTACCGGATAACGGGAGAAGTGCAATCTCCCGCAGGAGAAAAAATCTTCCTGAACAGTCCTGTTTCGGATGTGGCCGGCTTCCAGTCCGCGATCTCCGGTTTTCAGGCGAAAGCCGGATTTCATCTTTATGATGCGAAAGTGAGCATTAAAGAGGGCAATGCTCTGGTAAAAAATTTCAACATCAGGGGAGAGATCATCATCGCGGAACCCGGGTATTTTGATGTTTTTAATTACAGGTGGCTGGAAGGAAATGCCTCAACTGCAATACGTGATCCCAATAAAGTGGTTCTCACGGAAACCA
>JAYVXJ010000675.1:0-4367 GCA_043785285.1 Chitinophagaceae bacterium | reverse complement strand
CAGCAGACTGAAATACCTGCTCATCCATTTGGGACTGTGATAATTCATTAAGTTTAGATAGCTTGGAATTATGATGAAGGCTAAACACAATACTTTCTACTATAATTACTGCCCCATCTACTATTAATCCAAAATCAATGGCTCCCAGGCTCATTAGATTAGCAGAAACACCAAAGAGGTTCATCATGCCCAAAGCAAACAGCATAGAGAGAGGAATAACGGAAGCCACCACAAGTCCTGCTCTAAGATTTCCCAAAAACAAGATTAAAATGAATATAACTATCAATCCTCCTTCAATCAGATTGCGGCTTACTGTGTGAATAGCCCTGGTTATTAAGTTACTCCGGTCAATAAATGGCTTTATGATTATACCCTTTGGTAACGCTTTTTGAATTTCGGCTATTTTATTTTTTACAGCAGTAATTACCTGCATCGAATTTTCACCTTTCAACATCAGTATCACACCACCCACTGCTTCTCCGGTTTCTGAAGTTGTCATTGCACCATACCTTATAGCATGTCCAAATTGCACCTGCGCCACATCTCTGATTAAAACCGGAATACCCCTGGTATTTTTTATAACGATTTTCCCAACGTCATCCAGCGTTTTCACCAAACCTATACCTCTTATAAAATAAGCACTGTGCAGTTTTTCTATATATGCTCCACCTGTGTTTTGGTTGTTTTGTTGCAGCGCATTGAATATTTCATTGACGGTAATATTTTGGCTTCTTAACTTTTCGGGATCAATAGCAACTTCATACTGTTTTATAAAGCCGCCAAAGCTATTTATCTCAGCTACACCGGGTGTACCTTCCAATTGTCTTTTTACAACCCAATCCTGTATTGTTCTGAGTTCGTCTAAAGAATATTTTTTTTCGCTGCCTGGCTGGGGTTGTAATACATATTGGTAAATTTCGCCCAACCCTGTAGCGATGGGGGACATCTCTATTGTAGCAATGCCTTGCGGAATTAAATCCTGTGCACCCTGAATTTTTTGAAATATCAGTTCCCTGGCACGGTAAATATCAACATCCTCTCTGAATACAATGGTTATTGCCGATAGGCCAAAACGAGAAATAGACCTGATTTTGATAATGCCCGGTGTATTAGCCATTGTAATCTCCAAAGGAGAGGTGATAGTTTGTTCAACATCCTGTGCTGATAAAGCCGGAGCAATAGCATGTACCTGCACCTGATTATTAGTAATATCGGGCAATGCATCAATAGGTAGCCTTGTTAAAGAGTAAATTCCCCAACCAATTAATGCTAATACAAAGAATATAATAATGGCTTTGTTTCTAATAGAAAAGCCTATGAGGTTATCAATCATGAATATTGATATAGCTAATGATTTGAATAAAATCTTTAAGAAAAAATGTATTATCCCGGCTTATTTTCCGAAATGAAAATTTGCGCCGTGATTATGCATTAATCCGGCGGCCAGGAAATAAAAAGATAAAATCAAATCAATAAAACAGAGTAGAACAGGTAAAGCCTATCGGGCTTCGGTGGTGGAGAGTTATATAAAGCGAAATAGGATTTGTTGCTTTTAGCAGAAGCAACTAAATAACGATAGCAGAAGTTTACAACCAGATAAAGGTCATCAAGTTGTTTTACAGATTTAAATGTAAAGGTTTTGCCGTCCTTTTCAGCATTTGTAAAGACGTGTGTTTCTTTCCTATAATTCTGCTTGCATTCATTACTATCTAATTCAAAAACTGAATTAAAGTAACAAATACCTATAAGAATTATTAGGCAATATTTTAGGAAAGACTTCATCAGTTTCGCAATTTAGTAAAAAAACCAGATATACAACACACATAAAAATATTTCACAATATTAATTTGCCCAGTATCATTAAAGATTTTTCAACATTTTTATTATTCTTCTCATTTCGGTTAACCTATCTCTGCCACAAGAGGAAAATAGCAATAAGTAACATGTATAGTTTAAAGTAAAATCAATATTTGATTTTACTTTAATTTCTATAAAGCATATAATAAGCACTCTCGATAGCCAGCCGTTATCCGGGGTTTGAATATTCTGCCAAAGAGTTATCCAAATTTCTTACAGCATCTGATTTCTTCACCATCATGCTAACAAATGGAGAAATTATGCATTTTACACCACAGGGTGAAAATTCTTTTAGGTGATGGTTATTACAGCATAATGTTAAGGACCTTAGAACAGAAATAGGTTGGGTAACTAATCCAGTGACAATAAAAAATGCAATTCTTAAGTGAAATGTGATCAGGCGTTGTTATATACTTTTAATACCATTTCTCTCAGGGGGTCTCCTTTTTCTGAAACTATAAATTCCAGTATTTCCGCCAGTTGTTCAGGTTTTACCCAGTTTCCGGGATCGGCAGCAGGCATGCTTTTCCTGTTTACAGGAGTATCCAGTGTACTGGGAGCAATAACCGTAACGCATATGCTTTTCCCTTTTGCTTCTGCATTTAGGTATTCAGCCAATTTAAATAATAATGATTTACTAAGGCTATAGGCCAGTAATCCATGGCCTTGTTCTGCAACCAGAGATGGCCTTGCCCCGATATAAACTATTCTTCCCCTATTCATTTCCAGCATATGTTGAAATAGGGGACGTGTTACGAAATAGGCGGTCTCAAAATTTAAGGAGAATTGATTATGCAGGTCAGTGCCCGAAGTGGACGCAATATTTCCTGCAGCAAAACCGCCGACCAGTAAGAGCGCCGCGTCTATTTTCCCATATTTTCTGATATTCGATTGTACAAAGGAGTAAGTCTCTTCCTCCTGCATCAGATTGACAACCTGTACGTCGATATTTTCAAAGGAATCAAAATCTTTTTTCTCCGATTCACTGGCTATAGTGGCGATCACCTGATATCCCTTACTTAAAAGATTTTTCGTTACCGCTAAACCTAAGTTTCCGTTAGCGCCGGTAATGATTACTGTTTTCATATTTATAGCTGAATAATATAATATGAATATACCTGTATTCTGATAAAAAAGCTATTGGAATTTATTTTCAGATGCCTATTATATTTAACCCGACTCGAAAATGTAAATAATATATTTTTTTAACCCAAATCAATTCTTTTAGGTTAGGAAAACTAATTGTCTCAGGTGATAACTTTTGGTGTCATTTCGAATCGGCTTACTCAAATTTATTATATTGGTTTTCTCTTTCCAAACAAATTTCAAGGGTTGCTGCAATCCGAAGCGACTGAGTGCTTCTCCTTCACCCCCAACTATCCAGCCCGAGTAGTTTTCTGCCTAAAGGAGATAATTCCGCTGTCTGATATTTTGTTTGCTCCCATTTACGCGGGTCGCCGGGAAATGCATAACCTTCAGGCGCAATCCTGTTCTTCCAGGAATTGATTCTCCACTCGCGCAGCGCTTCATTATTTTCTTCTGCAGGCATCATGGAAATATATTGGGCAATGCGCACTTTATCCGTACTTAAATTCAGACGAATGCCATGAGGCTCGAGGCTATTAAAGATGAGCAGGTCACCGGCTTCCAGTTTCACTTTCACCAGTTCAAAACCGGTCGTGTCGGGTTGAAAATGGTTGCGGTCTTCCGGTTGCGTTAATTTCCAGCGGTCGTAAGTTCTGAATAATTCAGGAATGCATTGAAAGCCACCCATGTTTTCATCTGTCTGATCATCCAGTGCCAACACGCCCTGAACATTCTGCGGTTTTGTTTCCGGGTCATAGTCCCAATGAATAAACCCCTTGTAATCATAACCGGGGCGCACTGGAAAATTCAGGTTTGCCCGGTCAATCGTACACCATAATTTTTTAGTTCCCCAGATATCTGCGAAGGCGGCATGAAGCCTGGGTGTCTGCCGGTTTTCCCACAGGTATTGATGATTATATACTTCCACCATTCCGGTATTGGTTAATTCTTTCATTTGCATTTCTGCGCGTGGAAGCGTATACCAGGTTTCGGGATCGGAGGGAATCTTTTCCTCAAATTCCCAAAGAAAGCCGGCTGTTTTTTTAGCATGCTCTCTCGTAATCGCGTTTTTTACAATTACATATCCGTTCTGAATCCAGAACGTCCAGTCTTCTTCACTTAATACCCGCAGGGGGTTCCCATTGCTCCTGTCGTTTAATTTGATTTTGCTGCTGGTAGCCGTAGACGGATTTCCGGGAATTTCTTTATGGGCATTGTTGGGTATCATAGTAGGAACCATCGTTTGCTGTTGCATATGAACCATTTTTTATTGATTTCTTACTCCAAAATTCGCCCGGATGACCATTCTTTCCAACAGCCCGGTTGACCAAAATATGCTCTGCATTGACTAAATTCACTCAGATAATGATAAAATATAGGGATTTAAGAGTAAATTTTGATTTATGAAGATACAGCTTGAAGTT
>JAYVXJ010000674.1:0-4390 GCA_043785285.1 Chitinophagaceae bacterium | reverse complement strand
GGCTTTGGAAGCTTTACCTGAAGTGGCGGTTCCTTCGGGCAGCAGGTCTTCGATCCTTACCGTTTCCTTATTTACATATAGTCTGGCGAAACCCTTTTGTAACAGAATATTGAGCTCTTCCGTAGTATTTCGGTTGGTATGCTGTTTAAAAGGAACCAGCATCAGCACTTTATCACCTGGTTTTTGGGCTTGGATACAACGTACCAGGTCCTGAACATCATTTTTTTTCACTTCCCTGCCGGAAACAGGAGAAAAAGTGATTCCCACCCGGGCAAAAAGCAGACGGAGATAATCATACATTTCCGTCATGCTGCCTACCGTGGATCTCGGTGTGCGGGTAGTTACTTTTTGTTCAATGGCAATGGCAGGACAGAGCCCTTTAATATAGTCCACATCAGGCTTGTCCATCCGCGCCATGAACTGGCGTGCATATGCGCTAAGGCTCTCTGCATAACGCCGCTGGCCCTCTGCAAAAAGGGTATCGATCGTCAACGAAGATTTTCCCGAACCTGATACACCGGTAACCACAATAAATTTATTGCGTGGAAAATCAACCGAGATATTCTTTAGATTATGTACTCTTGCACCTTTAATTTGGATCGAATCCAGTGCTTTAATCCTGGCCGGTCGGTTCGGAATTTTTTTTACCTTTGTAGTTACTGCCATAAATGAGAACAACAAATATATTGGAACTGAAACAATTAGAACGCGGTTTCCCAATTCAGGAAACACCCCTGGGGACTTATAAGAACAAATATTTTTCCCAAAATGTTGTTTTTTCCAAAAATTGTATATCTTTATCCTGATCGAAATTTTAACACCACAATAAAATAATAATTATCGAGTAAGCACTTCTACACCGAAAAGCCAAGCGTTCCAAAATCCAACATATATCCTATCACCTTTAAAAACCGTAGAAGTTTATGAATTCGCTACGTACGAAAACCGATCATGAATTGATCCATTCATTTCGCGACGGCGATTTACAGGCCTTAGAGGCTCTCGTAATCCGCCACAAGGACAAGTTGTACACATCTATTCTCTTCCTCGTAAAGGACAAGTACCTTGCCGAGGACATTTTCCAGGACGTTCTGATTAAGATTATCGACACCATCCGTGGTGGGCGGTATACAGAAGAAGGCAAGTTCCTTCCCTGGGCAATGCGCATTGCACACAATCTTTGCGTGGACCATTTCCGCAAGGTGAAAAGAACCCCTACCATCAAGACCAGCGATGACCGGGACATTTTCGAAGTCATCAATTTCACAGAAGATGGTGCTGACGTAAAAATCATGAAAAGGCAAAGTCACGACCGTGTACGACGGATGCTGGACCTGCTTCCTGAAGATCAGCGCGAAGTCATCATTCTGCGTCATTATGCTGACCTGAGTTTTAAAGAGATCGCCTCTTTGACCAACTGCAGTATCAATACGGCCCTCGGCCGCATGCGGTACGGACTGATCAATCTGCGCAAAATGATGACCGAAAAAAGAATTGCCCTATAAGTCCATCTTTACATTCTTTTTTTCAGAAATTATTTACTATTCTTCCGGTGTTGAAAGATTTTCAATAAAAGAAAATCTCCTTCACCGGAAGTTTTGTTTTATCCCGGAAGTTGGTGTTTAAGGCTGTGAACCCTGGCTTGTGTATGCTTTCCGTCCGCAATTCAGCCAGCTTGCAAACTCCGTTGGCTTTGGCGTATAGCCTTTGGTGTTAGTAAGCATTTTTTCATCGGGACTTACAATGGCATATAGGGGTTGGGAAACGGCGTTGAAATTTTCCGACTGAAAAGTAGCCCACTTATCTCCTACGGTAACGATCTTTTTGTTCGCACTGTCTTTTGTTATGTAAATTCTTTGCTGGGCAGCAGGCAAAAGCCTGCGCTCGTCAACATACAAAGACACTACCACAAAGGAATCCTTCATCAACTTTTTTACCTCGTTATTGGTCCATACATTCTCTTCCATCCGCCGGCAGTTGACGCAGGCCCATCCGGTGAAATCAATTAACAGGGGTTTATGTTCCTGCCTTGCCACAGCCAATGCTGCCTCATAATCCCGCAACGGTTCAACGCCCTTTTCACAATTCACCGGATTTTTATAAACGGAATAGCACAAAGGCGGAGGAAATCCACTGATCAGGGAAAGATTAGCTGCTGCTGTATTCGTTACTCCGGGTATCAGATAAAGCGTACCAGCAGCAAAAAGTATACTAAATCCGATACGGATTGGGCTGAATTTTTTCACCGGACTATCATGCGGAAAACGGATCTTACCCAACAGATATAAGGTGATCAGCAATCCGAGCAGCACCCAGAATCCGATAAAAATTTCCCGTTTCACCAATCCCCATTGCTGCACCAGATCAGCATTGGAAAGAAATTTCACCGCCATCGCCAGTTCGAGAAAACCAAGCACTACTTTTACGGAAGTCAGCCATCCGCCCGACTTGGGAAGGGATGTAAGCCATCCGGGAAACAAGGCAAAGAGGGCAAAGGGCATAGCCAGACCCAGCCCGAAGCCACCCATTCCAAGCGTGAGCTGGGTAGCGCCACCATTATTGGATAAAGCCCCGGCAAGTAAAGTTCCCAGGATAGGGCCGGTGCAGGAAAAGGAAACAATAGCCAGCGTAAGGGCCATAAAAAAAATACCGGCAATACTGCTTCCGCCAGATTTATTATTCACGGAATTGGCCACGCTGCCTGGAAGCGTAATTTCAAAATATCCAAAAAACGAGATTGCAAACACCACGAAGATTACAAAGAAGCCCAGGTTGAGCCATACATTGGTAGAAATATTATTCAGCACTTCAGGATCGGTATGATCCAGCAGATGGAAAGGAAGGCTCAGCAAAAGATAGATAAGAAAAATAAAAAAGCCATATAAAAGGGCATGCCCCACCCCTTTGCCGGAACTGCCTGCTTTCTTAGTAAAAAAAGAAACCGTGAGTGGGATCAGCGGAAACACACAGGGCGTAAGTAAGGCAATGAATCCCCCCACCAGTCCAAGCAGGAAAATACTCAACAGTCCTTTACCTTCTGTCCCTACATCTCCGCAATTGCTTACCGGATGTTTAAGGTCTAAACCGGGTATGCGGATCCGGGCATCAGTTGTTACTCCCCCTTCCATATCCGCCGTGAAAGAATAACTGCCGGTATAGAATTCATCATTCTTCCCGTAAAAAAAATTAAGGGTTCCCAGTAAATGTGCCGGAACTGCTCCATTGATCTGAAGCGGTATGGTAAACGTTGCGCCGGTTTCGTACAAAATAAAAGCTGTGTTATCGAAGATGCTGATAGTACGCTTAACGGATTTGCCTTCGGAAGTAAAATGTGTTTTTGTTCTGATGGAACTATCTGCAAAGATCAGTTCCATGGAGGTTGTTCCGCTGATATCCTGATCCGGGCCATACAATTGCCATCCTGGCTTTACGGTTGCCTTAAAAATGAGTTGATAATTAGTGTTGCTTTTTACCGAAGAAACCTGCCATTCAAGCGCGGAACTATTCTGCGCATGAAGCTGAAGAAAGGACATGAAGAGCAGGAGGAATGCACCTAACCGTATGGACATAGCGGGTTTAATCTAAATATTTGCCAACTGGGGTTGCCGGGATGCGGCCTGAATCTTTCTCTTCAAAAATAACTGCTGGAAAAGAAGTCGTCCATCTGTATTATCCAGGTATTCGGAAGTGGCCCGTTCCGGATGTGGCATAAAACCGAATACATTCCGGTTCTTATTACAGATACCGGCAATATTCCGGGTGCTTCCGTTATCGTTGGATGCTGCAGTTACCTCACCATATTCATCGCAATATTTCCATAGCACTTGTCCGTTGGATTCCAGATCGTCCAGCGTTTTTTCATCTGCATAATATCTTCCCTCTCCATGAGCAATTGGGATCTTTAACGGGCGGGAATTATCCTGCGTGAGATAAACATTTTTACTGATGAACTGCTGATTGGCATTGCGCAGCAGAACACCCGGAAGTAAATGCGATTCACACAGAATCTGGAAGCCATTACAAACACCCACGACCATTCCTCCGCGATCTGCAAATTGAACCAGTGGCTGCATCAGGGGACTGAACCGGGCAATAGCCCCGCAACGAAGGTAATCTCCGTATGAAAATCCTCCGGGAAGTAGGATACAGTCTTCTGTAGAAAACATACTTAAGTCCGTATCCTTATGCCAGAGCATGATCACTTCATGGCCAAGATCTTCCTGCAATGCAAATTGCATATCCCTGTCGCAATTAGATCCCGGAAATACAATAACCCCAAATTTCATATGCAAGGTTTACACTACAAAGGTAATTATTTCCGGTGAATGGGGCAATTACAGCAGATAGTTGACCACGATGGCTACTGAAAAACAAAGCCAGTGCAGGAGCA
>JAYVXJ010000673.1:0-4399 GCA_043785285.1 Chitinophagaceae bacterium | reverse complement strand
TTGGCAGAAAACAGAATGCAGATAATATCGGCATTGCCGTTCTAACCAATGGGATTTCAAAAGATCACCGCGACTTCCTCCATACCGGAGGTTACGGATTTATGATTGGAGATGGAAAGTTGCCGGATTATGCAAGGGAAAACATCGCTGAAGTTTTTTATGAGGTAAAACTTTTTGAAGCTGTTTACGCAACAGCCGATTATCAATTTGTTATGCATCCGGCGTATAACCCAGACCGTGGGCCGGTTCATTTATTTGCCGCACGCGTACACGTGCGTTTTTAGCTAAAGATTCCCTTTCTTTAATTCATTCACCGCAAAATCACATGCCCTCGCAGTAAGCGCCATATAAGTTAGTGAAGGATTTTGCCAGGCGGAAGAGGTCATGCAACTGCCATCGGTAATAAACAGGTTCTTTACAGCATGTACCTGATTATTCTCATTCAGTACAGAAGTTTTTGGATCCCTGCCCATTCGAATGGTGCCCATTTCATGAACGGCAGTTCCTGCCGGCTGATTATAGTTAAATCCATGAATATCGTGAAAACCTGTTTTCTCCAGCATGTCCACCGCTGATTGCTGAATATCCTTCTTCATGGCATTTTCGTTGTCGCCATATTTAAAATGAATGTGGACCAGTGGTAAGCCCCATTGGTCTTTTTTTGAATCATCCAGACTAATCCGGTTATCATAGTATGGCAGGGTTTCACCCCAGCCTCCTAACCAGATCGTCCATGGTCCGGGCTTTAGCAGGTTCTCCTTAAAATCTTTACCAAATCCCTTTAATTCCCCACCCAGCAACTCCCAGTTTTTTCGGGAGCCACTACCCTGAAAACCCCAGCCTCTCACATAATCGGAACGCTGCGTTTCAGCACTGATATTGCGAAATCTGGGCATATAGATATTTCCCGGCTTACGGCCATAATAATATTTATCCTCCATACCTGAATAATCAGCCAGTGCGCCGCTACCGATAAAATGATCCATTAAATTATGACCAACCTGTTCGCTATCGTTTCCCAGTCCGTCGGGAAAACGGGTAGATTTCGATTGCAACAAAATAGCAGCAGAAGGAATGGTGGACGCATTCAGGAAAATGATGGTAGAAAAATATTCGGTTACCTCTTTGGTATGACTATCCATCACGCGTACACCGGTTGCCCGTTGTTTTTTATCGTCGTACAATATTTCAATCACTACGGCATCGAATACAACAGATAGATTTCCGGTAAACGCAGCAGCAGGTAATGTGGCTGCATTGCTGCTGAAGTATCCGCTGAAAGGGCATCCTCTGCTGCAAAGATTCCTGAACTGGCAAGGGCCGCGGCCTTTCCAGCCGATGGTCAGATTGGCCACTCTTGCCGGAGTTACTACGCGTTCTTTATAATGCATATGCACCTGAGTTGCAAAATGGTCTTCAATGCAATTCATTTCAATGGGTGGAAGAAATTTTCCATCCGGAAGATGAGGCAGACCTTCGGGTCGTCCGCTGATGCCTGCAAATTCTTCTACATAGTCGTACCAGGGCTCAATATCTTTATACCGGATAGGCCAGTCAACCCCATGTCCGTCTTTCGCATTGGCATCAAAATCCAGATCACTGAGCCGGTAACATTGCCGCCCCCAGGTTAAGGAGCGCCCGCCTACCTGGTATCCGCGAATCCAATTAAAGGGATCATCCTGAATATAAGGGTGATCATGGTCGCTTACATAGAAAGCTTTATTTCCAGGGCCATACGCCTGAGAAGCCACCGGATCATTTTGAATATCCTGAACGGTATTATTTAATCCATGGGGAAATTGCCAGGGGGTGGTAAAGGCAGTTGTGTAATCTTTGATATGAACCACATTTTTTCCCCTTTCGACCACCAGGGTTTTCAATCCTTTTTCGCAGAGTTCCTTCGCCGCCCATCCACCGCTGATACCGGAGCCTACAACAATTGCGTCAAAGCGATGTTGTTCGAGCCCTTTCATATTCACATAAACCTGTTTTGGATCGCCCATGGGTTTTTAATTGGTTGCCCAGGCTTTTTGCATGGGTTCCAGCGGAATGCAAGCTAAATATTTTCCAGGCACCGGAATATAGCTCAGCGCCTGAGTAGCTCCCTTTTCAGATATGCAATAACATTCCACGGTATACTGTTTCAGTGTGTCAAAAAAGAATCCGCCCAAAAATTTATTTTTTACTTTGCCTATAAGCCGGTTCGCAGGTTGCGCTTTTTCTTCAAAATAATGCAGGGTTTCTTCTTTTTCCTTTTCAGAACAATGAATAAACTCTTTTTTATAACGGGAATAGGTATGCGCTTCCAGGGCCTGCAGACCTTCAATGAAACGGTTTAGCGTTTTGGAATTGGTGCATTCGGTTAAGATGGGCATCATAATGTCCATCACCCCCGCTTCTTTAGCCCCCGGCGTTCCGGTAGCCGGAATGATGGTCTCCGCCAACTCGGTCAGCAATTGTTTTTTACTCAGCAGATAAGAGATGTCTGGTTTTTTAGTCAGTTCAAACCATTCGTAACCGCTGTAGACTACGGCAGTTGCTCCGCCAGCAAGGAGAATCCTGCCAATGGCTTTACGTCTTTTCATCCGTTATTTTTGTCATGGACGATTCATAATTACGGAGCCCCGTTTCTATCTACCGCCAACACCGTTTTGGCACCCAGTTCGCGGGCGACACGCATTACGGCAACCACATCATCTATAGGAACTGTTTTGTCTGCATTGATCACTATGGAAGGCTGATCCCTTTCTTTCGCTAAAAACGGAGCGAGATGCGCCTTAAGTTCCGCGACCGTAACCTTAGTGGTTCCCACGTAAAACTGTTTATTGGCATCTATGGATACCACCACGGTTTGTTTTGATTTGGTATCGCTTTTAGATTTTGGCTGGGAAAGTTTAACCACGTTGGGATTAGCCATGGTTGAAACGATGAGGAAGAACAATAAGAGAATGAACAGGATATCATTCAGCGGTCCTGTGTGCACTTCCCCTTCTTCCCTTTTTTTATTGCGTAAGTTCATGTAAGCAAATATGAAAATGTGTTAATAGGCAAATGTGGAAATGTGAGGCAAATGTGGAAATGTGAAAATATGGGAATGAATAACCTTACTTTCATAATTTTAACATTTACCTATTAAAACATTTACACGTTGTCATCTCGTTGGTTCCTGCAAAATATCAATAAAATCGGCACTGGCTACTTCCATCCTGTTGGTCGTTTTGTCTATCCTTGAAGTCAGGTACCGGTAACCGATATAGGCGATAATCCCGATGATCAGCCCCCCGGCGGAGGAGATCATCTTAACATATATACCCCCGGCGATATTCGAAATGCTGTATTCTCCCGTAGAGGCGATATTGTAGAACAACTCGAACATCCCGATAATCGTTCCCAAAAAGCCGAACAAGGGTGCGATATATCCGATAACCGATAACACGGAGACGTTCTTTTCCATTTTATACAACTCCAGCTTGCCTACATTTTCCATGCTTTTTTCGATCGCATCAATGGGTTTGCCAATCCGCTGGATCCCTTTATCAATCATCCGCGCTACGGCATTGTTGGTATTTTTAGCCAGACTTCTCGCTGCCATCACATTATTGTTCACTATGTGATCCCGGATGATATTCATGAAATTATCATCCGTTTTGGAGGTCTTATTGATAGCCATGAGCCTTTCTATAAATACAAAAATGGCAATCACCAGAAGGATTGCCAGGGGGATCATCAGTGGGCCGCCCTTCTCAAATATGTCCCATAAAGTTTGCTTATCGGAAGTGACCAACACGCCGGCATGGGCAAGACTGTCCTTAATTTTTGCTGAATCAATGATAACCTGCAGAAAGAATAAATTCATCCGGTACTGGTTTTATTGCGGTAAAAGTAAAACTTTAGGTCTATAACGGTCTGAGCCACCAGGTATTTTTTAACAAAACGCTAAATCTCCTGAATTATACATTATCCTCTTTCATCCTTAGCCCGGATCTGCCTGATGCTGGTCTGCCTACAACCTGCGTGCCTGCTTTTTCGCTTTACCCGCTGATTAGGGGTGAATGTACTCATTTTTGGAGACTGGTAAGGGGAAAACCAAGGCTGATTTAATTATGTTATAACTTTGAAAAAATGAATCAACCATTGGATATTGTGGTCATCGGTGGAGGTCCCATCGGACTGGCCTGTGGATTGGAAGCAAAGAAAGCGGGACTTAGTTATCTGATTCTGGAGAAGGGTGTGTTGGTAAATTCGCTGTATTACTATCCGGCCAACATGACCTTTTTCTCCACATCAGAACGGATTGAAATCGGGGACGTTCCTTTTGTAAGTAATAATCCCAAACCCACACGGGCTGAAGCGCTGGAATATTACCGGCGGATCGCCGTTTCCAACCACCTGAATATCC
>JAYVXJ010000672.1:0-4408 GCA_043785285.1 Chitinophagaceae bacterium | reverse complement strand
ATTATTAATGGGATCGCCGGATCCTGGTTCACACAGCGTAAAAATCATTTACCCACATATGCTAAAAATCTTATAATTTGTCCGCCTGATTTGGCTGGATGGATGTTTCGCGGGAACTTTATCTTCTTCTTATGGCCGGAAATTCTACGACCCAGATATTTGAAACCAGTTCATCCTCGCGTTGGTCGCGATTTAAATGGAGCAGTCGCCTGTTAGCCCTTTTTCTGGTAATGGGGATTATCATTATCGTCATCACCATGACCCGCGTGTATATGCCTTCCCTGCCCAATATGATCGGGGCAAAGGAAAAGGAAGTGTTGCTGGATAGTTCGGGATGGCTCTTCAATAAAAGCAAAATCGGGCGTCAGTACGGTGGGTTCCGCAAATACATTAATGAAAAAGAAGCATATAAAGCCGGGGCATATCCGATCCCGAAAAAATTCCGTAAAAAGAACGGGATCATCGTACAGGCCGATTCCAGTTTTTATTCCTTTAAAAAATTTGCAGCAGGAATCCGGGCTGCTTTTTATGTGAACTGGGCCTCCTCTTCATACACTTCCCTCGAGCAGAATATTTCCCGTTTGAATATGGTGTTTCCGGAATGGTTCTTCATCAATCCCAATGCGGATACCCTTTTTACCGATATTGATAAAAAGGCCCTCGACATCATGAACAAAGCAGGTGTGAAGATTGTGCCCATGCTCACCAACAATATCAATCAACTATTCCGGGGTGATGTAGTGCATCGCATACTCACTGATCCTGAAAAAAGAGAAAGACTGATCAACGATATCCTCCGCACCATGGATACCTACAAACTCGATGGGATCAACATTGACTTCGAAGAGCTGCAGGAAAAAAAGAATGAAGTGCTGGTGTCTTTCCAGAAAGAGTTGTATGAAAAAATGCATGCAAAAGGGCTACTGGTCACGCAGGATGTTACTCCTTTTAATCAGGACTATAACTTCGCTGAACTAGCCCGGTACAACGATTACGTAATCGTGATGGCGTACGACCAGTATTCTGATGGAACGCAGCCCGGGCCAATCTGCCATCAGAAATGGATTGAAGGCGCAATAGATGATGTGGCTAAAAAGATCCCCACTTCCAAGATCATCCTCGCCCTCGCCGGCTTTGGATATAACTGGAAAGTGGATGACAATAACAAGGCGGTATCTGCCGACCCCATCAGCTATCAGGATGCCCTCACGCTGGCCCTGAGTTTTGACGGGAAAATTATCTTCGATAATGATTCTTATAATCTGCAGTTCAGTTACGACGACGACAACGGCGTACAACACCAGGTGCACTTCACGGATGCTGCAACCATCTTCAACTCCATGCGTTTTGCGGTTGAATCCGGACTTCCTGGTGTAGCCCTTTGGCGGCTCGGCAGCGAAGACTCCCGCATGTGGGATTTTTATGACCACGATATGAGTAAGGACAGCCTTAAAAATTTCGATTTTCGGTTGTTCTCTACCGTTAAATCATTCAGCCTGGATGAAACACCGGCGTATTCCGGAGAAGGCGAAGTACTGGATGTGATCGGTGGCCCTACCAGTGGCAAGATCAGGCCCGAACTGGATACCAGTGAGCTCCTGATCAGTGAAGAAAAATATGATAGCCTGCCCTCCAAATGGGTTGCCAGAAAATACGGCACGAAGGATAAAAGGAAACTGGTGCTTACCTTCGACGATGGTCCGGATCCCTTATATACACCCCAGGTACTGGATATTCTCAAGCGCGAAAATGTACCCGCTACTTTTTTTGTGGTAGGCATCAATGCGGAAAACAATATCCCCATTGTAAAACGGATTTACAACGAAGGGCATGAAATTGGCAATCATACCTTCACCCATCCGAATATTGCAAAAGTGAGCCGTAAGCGCGCCATCATTGAAATGGATGCCACCCGCCTGCTTATAGAATGTATAACCGGACACTCCACTATATTATTCCGGGCACCTTATAATGCCGATTTTGAACCGCAGAAAGCAGAAGAACTCATACCGGTTGCCATTGCGCGTCAAAAAAATTATCTCGACATCGGCGAGTCTATTGATCCGCTGGACTGGGAACCAGGTACATCCGCAGATTCCATTGTAGCCCGGGTAATCCGCCGCAAGGATGAAATGACCAGAGAGAACCTGAGTGGAAATATCATCCTTTTGCACGATGCCGGAGGAGATAGTCGCGCTGCCACCGTAGAAGCGCTTCCCCGCATCATCCATTATTTTAAAGAACGGGGATATACCTTCACCACCATCGCCGATTTGCTGGGCAAGAAAAAAGAAGACCTCATGCCGCCGGTACCCAGAGGCAGCGGTTATTACCTGCTTCAATTAAATTATCTTGTTGCGGTGATTGCTTATCTGAGCAGCCATTTACTCGCTTCCCTGTTCATCCTTTTCATAATTCTTTCCCTCCTGCGCCTTCTGTTCATGGCGGTTATCGCCAGCAAACAACATCGCTGGGAAAAAGATTTCGGATTGAAACCATTCTGGTTACCTGATGGTGAACATGCTCCACTCGTCTGCATTATTGTACCTGCTTTTAATGAAGAAGTAAATGCCGTGAGCTCGGTTCAGAATCTGTTAAAAACAGACTATCCCCATTTCGAAATTATTTTTATAGATGATGGAAGCCAGGACGATACCTACCGGCGGGTAATGCAGGCTTTTAAAGATAATTCACAGGTACGGGTATATACAAAACCCAATGGCGGCAAGGCTTCCGCATTAAATTACGGAATGATGCAATCATCCTCTGAATATTTGATTTGCATTGATGCAGACACTAAGCTTCTGCCAGATGCCGTTTCCAAACTGATGATGCATTTCGTTGACGTTGAATATCCGGGGGGTAAAAAAGTGGGTGCTGTTGCGGGGAATGTAAAAGTGGGTAATCAGGTGAACCTGCTTACCCGCTGGCAATCCATCGAATATATAAGCAGTCAGAATTTCGACCGGAAGGCATTCGCTTACGTCAATGCTATTACCGTTGTACCAGGTGCGATTGGTGCCTTTCGTAAATCTGCAATTGAAGTAGCCGGCGGGTTTACCTCCGATACACTGGCAGAAGACTGCGACCTCACCATCCGGCTGCTCCGTTGCAATTATCTGGTACAGAACGAAGCCGGAGCCATTGCCATGACCGAATCTCCGGAAACCAGGAAGATGTTTATTAAACAACGTTTCCGGTGGAGTTTTGGCGTAATGCAGACTTTCTGGAAAAACAGGGATATGTTATTTAGTACCCGGAATAAATCATTAGGCTGGATTGCTCTGCCGAATATTCTCATTTTTCAGTATATCATTCCTGCGATTATCCCGTTGGCCGATTTTTTTATGCTGGTTGGTTTACTCACCGGCAATGCCGCACGTATTGGAACTTACTACCTGATCTTTATGCTCGTGGATGTGGCCGTTGCGGTATTGGCTTTCAGCTTTGAGAAAGAAAATATGGTGAAACTGCTTTGGCTGATCCCGCAAAGACTCGTCTGGCGCTGGCTGATGTGGTATGTGCTTTTTAAATCCGGCCGCCGGGCAATAAAAGGCGAACTACAAAACTGGGGTGTACTGAAAAGAACCGGAAACGTAAAAGAAATCTCCCCACTCCAGGGCGGATGACAGCGGAAGGCTTCGCCGTTCATTTCCCGTTTTTACATTAATTTCGGGCTTCCAAATCTAAAATTATCCAGTTTTATGGCTGAAGTTATTTTAATGCCCCGGCTCAGTGATACCATGACGGAAGGTGTGATTGCCGCCTGGCATAAAAAAGTAGGGGATACGGTAAAAAAAGGCGACCTGCTGGCAGAAGTGGAAACAGATAAGGCGACCATGGATCTTGAAAGCTATAAAGATGGTACCCTGCTTTTTACAGGTACAGATAAAGGCGGAAAGATACAGGTGAATGACCTGCTGGCGATTATCGGAAAACCCGGCGAAGATATCAGCGCGCTGATTAAAAACAGTGGATCTGCCGCGCCAAAGCCGGCTGCTGCCCCTGCTGCTGAACCCGTTAAAAACACAACTGCTTCCGCTGCCGAACCAGTAAAAAATGCTGCTGCTCCTGCTCCCAAAAATGCGGGCCCTGCACCTGATCTTTCCACTATACCGGAAGTGATCCTGATGCCGCGACTGAGTGATACCATGACGGACGGCGTGATTGCCGACTGGCATAAAAAAGTTGGCGACCTTGTTAAAAAAGGAGATATACTCGCAGATATTGAAACCGATAAGGCAACCATGGAACTCGAAAGCTATAAAGAAGGAAAATTACTTTACACCGGAGCTGAAAAAGGACAGAAGATTGCCGTGAACGACCTGCTCGCTATTATCGGTGAGGAAGGAAAAGTAAATGTCCAACAGATTGTAGAGGCTTCAAAAAATAAAGGGACGGCAGCACC
>JAYVXJ010000671.1:0-4409 GCA_043785285.1 Chitinophagaceae bacterium | reverse complement strand
TCTTGAAGAGTCAAAAGTCTGAAATTGGTCCAGTAGCCGGTTGAAGTCTATGCGGATATTTTCTTCCCGGGCAGCAATATGCGGAGAGGCAGGTAATTTCAGAAGATAGGTTTCCGGATGAATGACCGATTGGGCGTTGCTGATCAGGGAACGGACCGTTTGTTTATCTGTTCCTTCTTCAAAACCAGCCTGAATTGGTTTCCAGTAATCTGCCTGCAGCGCTTCCGTAAGCAGTGCGGACACAACCGTTTTACCAATACCCGTACCAATGCCACTGATGAAAAATGGCTGCATCAGCTTTTATTGATGAAGATGGAAAAAAAGGTGGTCCCATAATTTCTTTCCGTGGCAAAAAGCGGATAATTTTCATAGTGGTTCCTGGGGGTATGTTCCAATACGAACCAACCATTTTTCTTTAAAAAATTTCCCTTTACAATGAGTTCCGGTATCAGGTCTATTGTATCCAATGCATAGGGCGGTCCCGCGAATATAAAGTCGTATTTATCCTGGTTTGTTTTTAAAAACCGGAAAACATCCGAACGAAAGGTTTTCAGGTTCGATAGTTTCAGTTCATCTGCGGTATCCCTGATAAAAGTCTCCATTATCAAGTTCTTTTCCACAATGTGGAGATCCGCTGCTCCCCGGGAAGCGAGTTCAAAACTGATGCAGCCGGTTCCTCCGAATAAATCGAGGGTTTTCATGCCTTCAATATCGCGGTTGGACTGAAGGATATTAAATAAGCCCTCTTTTGCTATATCCGTAGTCGGGCGGGTTTGCGGCATTTTAGCCGGAGGGTTAATTCTTCTTCCTCCCAATGCGCCGCCAATTATACGCATATCGTCATTTTCAATAAGGAAGAGAAAAAATGATTGGGATATTGCAATAATTCATCTGTGATGCGAATGCTGTCTTCCATACTGTCGAACCGGATATTCAAAAAATATTGCTCCAGCGCATCGTACAAGGCAGATCTTTTTTCGATCATTCCGGAAAGTTCAAGAATCACTTCTTTGCGGCTCATACCCAGCTGATGACAGCAGTTCAGGAGGTTAAACAAAACATCTTTTGAATCCTGGTAAGGAAAATGTTGAATGAGTTGCAACTGTCCGCTTTTAAAGATCATCACCTGCATTTGATCCGGATAGAAAAAAGCTTTCAAAAATAATGGCTCTTCTTTGGCTGTAAACATCTTATGGCATTTCAGCTGAAGACTATAAAAATGCCAGAACCGGGCATTTGGAAATTTCTCCTGCATCAGGTAATGAAGTTTCAGGGGAACCCGGAATACATTATGGAATTCAAACCAGGGAACTTTTTCATCCAGCACCAGGTCTCTGCTCAAGTCCCCGTAAATCAGACTGGTAACGGGCCTGGCACAATCGTCTGAAAAATATTTTTCAGGAACCAGGTTACTTTCCGGGAAATTATAGATCAGGAAAAATTCATTGGCAGGAAACTGCGAGAGGATCGGGTCCTGATCAATAATATCCCGCACTACTTCATCACAAGACCCGGCTTTTTGTGGATTCCATTTAAAAACCCGGATAGCTGCAGGTCTCATGCCCCTCACGTTGAGCAGCACATACGTAAGCGAAGATGCACCGACCTCAACAAGGAGACGGCATTGCACCGGATCCTCTGCAGCGGGATCCTCATTGTGAATGTCAAAATCAGGTCTGATGGCCATAAAGCGGAGCGCAATAATACTACAATAATACGATTGAATTACCAGAGGTGGGTCGGTTTGGATTTGGGTAGCCAACAGTTTATTGCCATTCCTTCAGCAACATACCCGCTGTTTTTTTTACACGGGCATCATCCGTAATCATATTGGGGAGCGACTGTACAGTGCGCAGAAGGTCCAACGCTTTATTATTTTCATTATTCCGGTGATAGGCCCTTGCCAGTTCCAGATAATTGAGGATAAATGAAGGATTCAGGGTGCGGCTCTTTTCGAAATAAAAAATGGATTGTTTCAAACTGGCAGATGGAAGCCCTCCGTAAATAAGTTTGGCTAAAGCTCTTTCTGCCACATTCAGGTTACTTACTTCATAGTTCCATTTTCCCAACACGTGATAAGGTTTGAAATTGAACGGGTCCAACCGGATGGAGATTTCTGCATACTTCTTAATATCTCTCGCAAGCTCAATTCTTTCCTTTGTTCCGGCAATCAGGGAAAGGCGGCCCAGGGCAAGTGCCATTACAAAATTAGCTTCAGAAGAATTGGGATCATTGCGAAGGGCTGCAGCCGCATAGTTTTTTGCAGCTATAAAATATTCATTCATTTTATCCTTTCCTGATTGACGGGCGCCTATCCGGCTGGAAAGTTCACTGCACTTGCATAAGGCAGTCAGATTGGTGGGCTGCAGTTTTAGTATATAAGCGTATTTCAGAAAAGCTTCGTTTTCATGGAAGGAAGATTCCTGCTGCTGGGCTTCTTTTATTAACTGATTCACGTCCTGTGAAAACAAAATAGAAGGGAGAGCAAAAAACAATAACAAAGAAAGCATTCGAATCATACATTATTCCTTGAACTTCCGGTGCATCATTACTCCTGCCTTTCCGATAAAATTTTCTATGGGAGCCTGAAGTTTATAAATGCTGATCCTGATTTCGGATACAGCCGGATATTGATATTTAATCTTTAAGATAATATCCTGACAGATCTTCTCCAAAAGAAAAACGGGATTTAGAATCTTTTGCTTAATAATTGCATATAAATTAACATAACTGATGGTATCTTCCGTAGTTTCAAATGTGGATTCTTTTTCGGGAAAAGAAACGCTGAGATTCACTTCAAACGTATTCATTACTTTCCTTTCTTCTTCATAAATGCCGTGATGCGCATGAAAGAGGAGGTTCTGAAGTTCAATAGTAAGCATGATTTTAATTTAGTCCCAACTTCACTTTAACTGTTGCGGATCACCGGATGATTATGATTTAAGCTACTCAGTTTGTTTTCGGTTTCATGGACAGATATCTTTCTGCATCCAGGGCAGCCATACATCCACTACCAGCAGCAGTTACTGCCTGACGGTAGATCCGATCCTGCACATCACCGGCAGCAAAAACACCTTCAATATTGGTTCTCGTGCTACCCGGGACAGTTTGGATATAACCAGTCTCGTCCATATTCAGCCAGCCTTTAAATATGCCGGAATTTGGGTCATGCCCAATGGCTACGAAAAAACCTTTTACCGATATGGTTTGTTCCGAACCGGTTTCTTTATTTCTGACCCTGATGCTATCCACGTGGGTATCTCCCAGCACTTCCATTACTTCTGTATTCCAATATAATTTAATATTCTGTGTTTCCTTTACGCGCTGCTGCATGACCTGGGAAGCACGCATCCCATCCCGGCGGATGAACATGTGTACCTGCGGAGAAAGTTTGGATAGATATAGAGCTTCTTCAGCCGCGGTATCACCAGCTCCGATAATAGCCACTTCTTTCCCTTTAAAGAAAAATCCATCGCAGACCGCACAGGCACTCACCCCGTAACCATTAAGCCTTTGTTCGCTTTCCAATCCCAGCCATTTGGCAGAAGCACCGGTAGCAATAATAACAGAATCTGCTTCAATCAGTTTTTCTTCGTCTACCCATACCTTAAAGGGCTGTTGCGAAAAATCCACTTTGGTAGCCAGACCAAACCGGATATCTGCGCCCATTCGAATCGCCTGTTTTTCAAAATCCACCATCATTTCAGGTCCCTGGATTCCCTGCGGATAGCCCGGATAATTTTCTACCTCGGTGGTAATAGTCAGCTGACCTCCGGGCTGGATACCCTGATACAGCACGGGTTTCAGATTGGCGCGTGCCGTATAAATAGCAGCCGAATAACCTGCAGGACCTGATCCGATAATTAAACAATGAACTTTTTCTGTTGATTTATTTTCCATAATGATGCTACGCTTCCCTTTTGATTAAAGTTGACAAAAATAACCGTAAAAGATGAATTGAAAGGTCGGACGAATGACGGTTAACGGTTGACGGTTGACGGTTGACGGCCTTTGAGTGCGAATTCACGCCTGATTTCGGTCAACTGTCAACCGTCAACCGTCAACCCTAATTATGGAATGATCAATGAAGTATATTGAGCCGCATACCCACCAAAATAGCCCAGCGCGCCATTTGAAATATTGGAACTGACATGAATGGGCGAAGAAAAGGGGTTTCCAATGCTCTGATAATTATATTCCATCGTTCGCCAGAAATCATAGGTTACTTTATCAATATTAGCCAGCTTTACCAGCACGGTATCACCTTTAAAAAAAAAAGAATAATCGTCGAAATTAATGGAGAGGTTCCGGTTAACGCCTTTGTCCACGGTTACAGTATAAACAGTCCCGTCGGTTATCTGGTCGTCGAATACAGATTGAAGTCCCGGATAATACGGTCCGAAATCAAC
>JAYVXJ010000670.1:0-13799 GCA_043785285.1 Chitinophagaceae bacterium | reverse complement strand
GTTGATTGCAGTTGTGGTATTTTTCATTTTGAAAACAAGCTTTTGGCACCCTGTGTTACCTGAATTTATATCAGGATTGCTTTTCATCAGCAGGGCAGATCATATGGGCTACTACAAACGAACGAAGAAACTTTATTAGGATAAAATGCACTCATTATTATTATCTGTCGACTGGGTTTTGATTATAGAGAAAGCGGTTTTGATTGCGATCATCATTGGCATCTCGCTGTTCGTAGCCATGTATGAAACCTATATGGAAAGAAAAGTAGCGGCTTTTATCCAGGACAGACACGGTCCGAACCGGGCAGGACCTTTCGGAATCTTTCAGCCGCTGGCAGACGGATTGAAGCTATTCAGTAAAGAAGAGATCGTTCCCAGCCACTCCAACAAATTCCTTTTTATTTTAGGTCCGGGCCTGGCGATGCTCACGGCAATGATGACCAGTGCGGTGGTGCCCTGGGGCGGCCATATAAATATCCGTGGACGGGATATATCCCTACAGATCGCTGATGTGAATATCGGAATCCTCTATATTTTCGGTGTGGTCAGCATGGGCGTTTACGGGTTGATGATTGGCGGATGGGCGTCAAATAATAAATTCTCCCTGCTCGCCGCCATCCGGGGTGCGTCGCAGATCATTTCTTACGAACTGGCCATGGGCCTTAGTCTGATTGCTTTATTGATGATGTCCGGCTCACTCAGCCTGCATACCATTGTGGAACAGCAGCAGAATGGCTGGTATTATGTGTGGTATCAACCCCTGGGATTTTTCATATTCCTCGTTTGTGCATTTGCAGAATGCAACAGAACCCCATTCGACCTGTCTGAAGCTGAAAGTGAATTGAACTTTGGATACCATCAGGAATATTCTTCCATGAAACTCGGCTTTTATTTATTTGCTGAATACGTGAATATGTTCATCAGCAGTGCGGTGATGGCCACCGTATTCTGGGGAGGCTATGATATTCCATTTGTAAACGATGCCGCTTTCGGGGTGAATCATGGGGTAAACCTGCTGGCTTTTTTGCAGGTAGTGAGCTTATTTGCGAAAATCTTTTTGTTTATATTCTTTTTTATGTGGGTGAGGTGGACGGTCCCCCGGTTTCGTTATGATCAGCTGATGAAGCTGGGATGGAAAACGTTGATCCCGCTGGCCCTGTTGAATATGCTGATTACGGGTTTTGTGATCCTGCTCAAACAGAATCACTGGCATTTTTAAACAATTCCGGATTTCCGGAAGAAACAAATTAATATCAGCGGTATTTATTGCCGGGAGAATTTAATTGGATGGTTGACGTGATAAAAATATTTTTGCAGCGCTCAAGAGGATCGGGAACAGAGGAAATAAAGAAAATTATATGCAGGCACTAACAACAAGGGCAAAGACCGTCGGACGCAAGCCGATGACATTCTGGGAAAAATTATATATCCCGGTTATTGCCCACGGCATGGCGATCACTTTCGGTCATATGTTCAGGAAAAAACCAACGATTAGCTATCCGGAACAGACGAGAACATTCAGTCCGGTATTCCGGGGCGTACAGGTATTGAACCGGGATGAGGAAGGCAGGGAGCGCTGCACGGCATGCGGGTTATGCGCAGTTGCCTGTCCTGCAGAAGCCATCAGCATGGAAGCAGCAGAACGTTTACCAGGGGAAGAGGATTTATATAAAGAAGAAAAATATGCTGCCAGGTATGAGATCAATATGCTGCGCTGTATCTTTTGCGGATTATGTGAAGAAGCCTGTCCCAAGGATGCGATTTATTTATCTGAAACCCTGGTGCCATCCAATTTCAACCGGGAATCTTTTGTTTACGGTAAGAAAGAAATGCTGATTCCCCATCCTTTGAAAGAACCAGAGGCATATGCGAAAGCAAGGGGACAAAGAATCGAAAAGAAATAATTATCCATGAGCCTGACCCAATTTCTGTTTTGGTTTTTAAGTGCACTTGCCTTGTTCAGTGCCATTATGGTGGTCATCAGTAAGCATCCCGTACACAGTGTGTTGTGGTTGATTGTTGTATTTTTTACCATTTCCGGACATTATATTTTACTCAATGCCCAATTTCTGGCCATTGTGAATCTCATTGTATATGCAGGCGCCATCATGGTGCTTTTTTTATTTGTGATCATGCTCATGAATCTCAATGCGGAAACGGAACCCCAGAAAAATAAATGGCTAAAGATTGCCGGCGTCATCGGCGGCGGTGCTTTGTTGCTGGTATTGGTTGCCGCACTCAAGGATGCAGATACCCGCAATCAGATTGCGCAGACAGGTATCGGGGATATCGGACTGATACATAACCTGGGCCTCGTGTTGTTTAAGGAATACGTGATACCTTTTGAAATTAGCAGCGTGCTTTTTTTAAGCGCTATGGTAGGGGCCGTGGTGATTGGGAAGAAAGAGTGAGAGATAATTTGGAAATGAAGGGAATAATAAAATTCATTAATAATTTAAAATGAAATGGTTCTTAATCTTCCTATTTACACATTAACAGAATAACGCAATGTCCTGCATTTTCAATTTTTAAAATCAATAAAATGCCCATAAACTACTACATATTCCTCTCCGTGGCTCTTTTTTGTATCGGTGTTGCGGGTGTGTTGACGCGTAGAAATGCGATCATCATATTTATGTGCATTGAATTAATGCTGAATTCGGTGAACCTGTTACTGGTGGCGTTTTCAAAAATGCATCATATTGCCCAGGTGGCAACGGATCCGAATGCCGGAATTAACGGACAGTTATTTGTGTTTTTCATCATGGTGGTTGCGGCGGCGGAAGTGAGTGTGGGACTGGCCATTATCGCCATGTTATACAGGAATACACATTCGGTGGATATAAATTTTTTGAATCGGTTGAAGCATTGAAATGGTTGACCGTTGACGGTTGACCGCCTTTATGTGCGAATCCGCACCTGATGTCTGTCAACCGTCAACCGTCAACTAAAGAGTTGAAGAACATACTATGAGTAAATACGTCTACCTCGTTCCGCTGTTTCCTTTAATCGGTTTTCTGATAAACGGATTATTCAGAAAATGGATATCGAAATCGCTTTCAGGCCTTATCGGCAGTGGCGTGATCCTGGCTTCCTTTGTAGTGAGCCTGCTGATATTTTTTGAAGTGAAGGAAGACAACTTCCAGCCGGTGATTGTTTCTTTGTTTGAATTTATACATGCCGGCAAACTCAGCATTCCTTTTTCCTTTCTGGTAGATCCGCTTTCCGTATTATTCTTATTAATTATTACCGGCGTGGGATTTTTGATCCATGTTTATTCCACGTCTTATATGCAGGAAGAAAACGCACCCGCTTTTGCGAAGTACTTCTGCTATCTCAACCTGTTTGTTTTTTCGATGCTTTTGCTGGTATTGGGATCCAACTTTGTGATTCTGTATATCGGTTGGGAAGGGGTCGGACTTTGCTCTTATCTCCTGATTGGTTACTGGTTTAAAAGCCAGGAATACAGCAGCGCAGCTAAGAAAGCATTTGTGATGAACCGCATAGGTGATTTTGCTTTTCTGATTGCGATTTTTGCTATGATCAACCAATTTGGCACCGCTTCTTTTGGCGAAATTTTTCAACAGGCTCCGAAAGCAACAACGGGTCTCATCACAATGGTCACCTTGTTGCTGTTTATAGGTGCGACAGGAAAGAGTGCCCAGATCCCGCTCTATACCTGGTTGCCGGATGCGATGGCAGGTCCAACCCCGGTTTCTGCCCTGATCCATGCAGCCACCATGGTAACGGCCGGTATTTATATGATAGCCCGCAGCCATGTGTTGTACGACCTGGCACCGGTAAGTCAAACGGTAGTGGCCATCACCGGACTGGCAACAGCCATTCTTGCGGCGAGTATTGCCATCAAACAAAATGACATCAAAAAAGTATTGGCTTATTCAACGGTGAGCCAGTTGGGATATATGTTCCTGGGTCTTGGGGTAGGCGCTTATACCGGAGCGGTTTTTCATGTAATGACACATGCCTTCTTCAAAGCATTATTATTTCTGGGTGCAGGTTCCGTAATTCATGCCATGGGTGGTGAACAGGATATCCGCAGGATGGGGGCGCTGAAAAAATATCTGCCCATCACACATATCACTTTTTTGCTGGCTTGTCTTGCCATCGCCGGCGTGCCGCCATTCTCCGGTTTCTTTTCAAAAGATGAAATCCTCCTTGCGGCGTTTGAAAAAAATCCAATTTACTATATAGTAGGCGTTGCCGGAGCCATGATGACGGCTTTCTATATGTTCCGGTTGTATGCCACCACTTTTCTCGGCAAGTTCAGGGGAACAACAGATCAGGCACATCATCTGCATGAAAGTGCGGCCCCCATTACATTCCCGCTGATCGTATTAGCCATACTTGCAGTAGTAGGCGGCTTTGTTGGCATCCCGGAAATTTTTGCCAGGAATTCGAATCTGTTAGGTCATTTCCTGCAACCTGTTTTTGCCGGTCAGGAAAAAAGCGCAGGCGAACCTTCGATTACGGTTTCCACTGAATGGATGCTGATGGGAATATCGGCCGGACTAGCCATCATCATGGTGATCTTTGCCTGGTCGCGTTTTAGTCGTAAACCAGAACTCGGTGAGCCTGGCGGATTCGGAAAATTACTGGCCAACAGATGGTATGTGGATGAATTGTTCGATGTGATTATTGTAAAACCGCTGAATGCATTTGCGAATTTTCTGAATAAAGTGATAGAAAAAAATGTGATTGACGGAATGGTAAACGGAACAGGCAGGTTGGTTCAGTATGGAAGCCGGCAGCTTCGCTATTTACAAAGCGGTCAGGTAGGTGGCTATGTGTTGCTGATGGTTATCGGCATTGTCTTATTATTTGTTGTGCAATTGTTGCTGAGAAAATAAATCTTATGATTCCTGTTTTACTCATTGCGGTTCCTTTGCTGGCGGGGCTTATCGGGTTCACCTTGAAAGATGGTGCTGCCAAAAGCTGGTCGCTTTTTGCTTCCTTTCTAACGCTGGGCATTTCGCTGGCAGGCATTGCCCTGGCCGAAGGAAGCAAGCACCTCGAGATCAATGTGGAATGGCTTCCTTCGCTCAACAGCCGCTTTTCTTTAGCCATGGACGGATTGTCCCAGATCCTGTGTTTACTCACTGCACTTTCTTTTCCCATTATTTTTATTGCCACCTGGGGCGAAAAATATAAAAAGGCCAGGAATTTTTTCGGGCTGATGATGTTGAGTGAGGCAGGACTGATCGGCGTATTCCTGGCCTCCGATGCGTTGTTGTTTTATTTTTTCTGGGAGCTGGCGCTGATACCCGTTTACTTTCTTGCTTCCCAGTGGGGCGGAGAGAAAAGAATACAGGCAACCTTTAAATTTTTCGTTTATACTTTTCTGGGGTCACTGATGATGCTGGTGGCGATCATTTATATTTCTATTCATACGCGCGATCATTCTTTTTCCATTGCCTCCTTTTATGGGGTAAGGGGAATGATCTCTGCTCAGGATCAGAGCTGGTTATTCTGGCTGATGTTTATGGCATTTGCCGTAAAGATGCCCATATTTCCTTTCCATACCTGGCAGCCGGATACGTATGAACAATCTCCACCGGCGGTTACGATGGTCCTTAGCGGAATCATGGTGAAGATGGGATTGTATGGCGTATTACGCTGGCTGGCTCCGGTGCTTTCCATAGGAACTTATATGTGGGGAGATACAGTGTCCGCATTATGTGTTATCGGAATGATCTATGCATCCCTGATTGCCCTCCGGCAGGATGATCTCAAAAGACTCGTAGCCTATTCTTCCATTGCCCATGTGGGGCTGATGTGCCTGGCTATCTTCGCCACTACGGAAAGCGGAATACAGGGCGTAATGATCCAGTTATTCAATCACGGGATCAATGTGATCGGATTGTGGATTGTGGTTTATCTGATTGAAAAACAATTTCACACCCGCAAGATCAGTGAACTCGGGGGGTTGGCACAGAAAGCACCGGGCCTCACCATCATGCTGGTGATTTTAGCCCTTGCCAATATTGCGCTTCCGCTGACCAATGGCTTTATCGGAGAATTCCTGATGTTCAATGGGATTTATGGTTCCAAAGTAACCAGTTACAATGTGCTGTTTATGGTAACAGCAGCCATCACCATTATCCTGGCAGCGATATATATGTTGAATATGGTGCAGCGGGTTTTTTACGGAGCTACCCATGCGCTAACGGAAAAAGCCCTGGATATCCGGCTGAATGAAAAAATGGTACTGGGCTTTATCGTGGTGCTGATTATACTGATCGGTGTGTATCCGGAACCCTTGTTCCACCTCACCCGGGATGCGGTGAATTCGCTATTGGCAAAAATGTACTTTAAACCATAAAAGAAGAATCAAGGAAGCTATGAATGCGATCATAATATCTGCTTTACTGGGCGTGATCATGATGTTCAGCGGAATTTTCCTGAAAAAAAATTCTTCTATTGCCGCGCTCGCCACATTCGGAATGATCGTGTTGCTTGTGGCGACAATCATGGAGATGAGTGGCTATCATTTTTTTGCGGTAGATACCCACAATATGCTCTTCTTTGATGCCTTCGGTTTACTGTTTAACTGCGTGGCATTTGCGGGTACCCTTACGTTATTCCTGTTGAATGCGAAAGATATTGCTGCCATCGGAAATAATCCCGGAGAATATTTTGCGCTGATCTTTTTTGTTCTTTGTGGTATTGCCATTGCCAGTTCTTACAATACCCTGCTGATGTTATTTATCGGCATTGAAATAATTTCTATTCCCCTTTACATACTAACGGGTAGCGATAAGCGAAATCTGAAAAGCAATGAAGCGGCTTTAAAATATTTTTTGTTGGGTGCTTTTTCCACCGGCCTCATGCTGCTGGGAATTGCTTTTTTATACGGGGCCAGTGAAAAGGGAACATTTCTTATTGATGAACTGGCTCTCGGGAAGGCCGCAACTTCTCCACTCCTGATGGCGGGATTGCTCCTGATCACGAGCGCTATGGCATTCAAAGTATCAGCGGCACCCTTTCATTTCTGGGCACCGGATGTATATGATGGCGCGCCCACGGCCATCACTTCATTTATGGCCACGATTGTAAAAGGAGGGGCCTTCATTGCGTTTATCCGGCTTTTCGGAGATGCTTTCGGAGAGATCAAACCTCAGTGGCAGCTATTTATAGCCATCCTCTCGGCGGCCACCCTGCTCATTGGAAATATAACAGCTGTTTTTCAACAGAGTGTAAAGCGGATGCTGGCGTATTCCAGTGTGGCGCATATGGGATTCATGTTGTTTTCCCTGTTAACCCTCAATACCCTGGCTAAAGAAGGGATCATTTTGTATATAGCCGCTTACAGTATAGCTACGATCGGTCTTTTTGCCGTCGTGGTAAAAATGAAAGATTACAGTTTTGAAGGATTCAATGGGATGGCCAAACAGCATCCCAAACTGGCCCTGGTGGCTACCATCTTCTTATTGTCCCTTGCAGGAATACCCCTTACAGGCGGGTTCCTGGCTAAATATTATATGATTGCTTCTGTTATGCAGACCGGCCATTTCCTCTGGTTGGTCATCCTCTCTCTTATCTGCGCAGCAATTAGTGTCTACTACTATTTCCGGGTAATTCAGGCCATGTATTTTAAGGAAGGTCCCGGTCAGCAACCCGACGTGAGCCGCGGATTCATCGGTTGGCTGATTGTACTGGCCCTGATGCTGATCCTGTTGGGGATATTCCCTCAATGGCTGATTGACCGTTTATATATTATTTATCTCTGATTGGAGATTCACGGATGGAAGTCCGCAAGAATCTTTAAATTAGCCATTGCATAATAATATATGAGAACTGCGGATGTCTTTTCCCTTGCTTTCCGTACAGTCAGGAGCAATAAACTCCGGACGGGCATCACGGTTGCGATTATTGCCTTTGGGATTATGGCCCTGGTGGGTATCAATACCGCTATTGAGGCAATGAAGCAAAAGTTTACGGAGAGTTTTGCTTCCATGGGCGCGACCGGATTCACCATTCATTATAAGGATTTTCAGTTTTTCGGGCGGAATGATCAGGTGACCCAGGAAAAAAAAGGTGCGAAGAAAGAGAAGAAATCCAACGCAAAAAAAGTCATCACCCGGGATGAGGCGGAAATGTTTAAGACCAATTACAATTTCCCTTCTAAAGTATCGCTTGGCCTACGGGGCGGAAACAGCAATATTGCTTCTCTGGGAGACAAGAAAACCACGCCTACCGTGCAGGTGGCCGGCGGGGATGTCTATTTTGCCGAACTCAACGGATATAACCTGAGCGCAGGCCGTTCACTGAATGAACTGGATGTGCAATCCGGCCGAAACGTGTGTTTGCTTGGAAACGATCTGGTAAAGAAATTCTTTGGGGATAATCCGGAAAGGGCAATGGAAAAAATCATCAAGATCAATGGCATACCCTACCGGGTGGTCGGAACTTTGGAATCCAAGGGGGCGAGCATCGGCAGAAGCTGGGATAATATTGCCATCACTTCGTATAATAATGTAAGGCGGTTTTTTCTGAGTAACAGTACAAATTTCTATAACCCGACCCCTTCCTTCAATATACAGGTAAAAGTGGCTGATGTAAACCAGATGGATCTGGCCATCGGTGAGGCGGAAGGCGTATTCCGGCCCATTCGCCGGACCAGTACGACCGATGCCAGTAATTTTGTGATTGATAAAAGCGACCGGTTTGTGGAAGAGCTTATAAAAAACCTGGGGTTTATTACTATAAGCGCCCTGGTGATCGGACTAATCACCCTGATCGGGGCGGCCGTGGGCTTGATGAATATCATGCTGGTATCCGTGACGGAACGCACCAAGGAGATCGGCCTGATCAAGGCCATTGGGGGCAGACAGCGAAGTATCCGTTTGCAGTTTTTATATGAATCTATTATCATCAGCCTGATGGGTGCTGTATTTGGTATTATTCTGGGGATACTGGTTGGGAACTCTTTTTCATTAATTTTAAATACGGGATTTGTATTTCCATGGATGTGGCTGATCTGGGGTGTTCTGATCTGTTCCGTGGTGGGATTGCTGGCTGGATTATATCCTTCCCACAAAGCTTCGCGGTTAAATCCCATTGAGGCACTGCGCTATGAATGACCTCCGGTAAAGGGTATGGGAAGAGTGAATGCAGGCAAGGGTTTGAATGATCGTGAATAAATTTTAAAGAATAAGTATTTTCCATTTGGCATTCCGGAAATTTACTATATTGTGTTCCCTACGAAAAATCAACCGCGCCTGATTTCCTATTGAAAAGGTTTTACTTAGCAACCCCAATCGCCTGACTTATTTCATAAATTATTTTTCAAATTTTTCATAAACACTAAAAACAAACGATTATGGCTGAAACAAGACCGACTGCAACGGTAGCAGCGAAACCTTCTACAAGTGTGCAAGTAGCAAAAACGGGCAATTCTATTTCCTGGCTGGCCCCTTTGCTTTGTGTTATTGTAGGATATTTAATCTGGCGATTTCTGATAGGTGCTGACAGCAATTTTACGAAACCCGATCCGAATGGTGGTTTCTGGCCTCATCAGGAGGGTGCAAAATCAGGTCTGTCGCGTATGTATCTGGGAGGAATTATTGTTCCGATCCTGATTGGTGCTTTGCTCACTGTACTCACTTTTGTGGTAGAACGTTTTCTCACCATTATTAAGGCAGCCGGAAGCGGAAATATCAGTGAGTTTGTACGTAAAGTTCAATATCATCTGGCTAATAAAAATGTGGATTCTGCCATAGCGGAGTGCGACAGACAGAAAGGCAGCGTAGGTAATGTGATGAAAGCAGGTCTGCGTAAATACAAAGAAATGATCACTACCGGGGACCTGGATACAGAACAAAAGGTGTTGGCTATTCAGAAAGAAGTGGAAGAAGCCACAGCGCTTGAACTTCCCATGCTGGAAAAGAACCTGGTATTTCTGTCAACAATTGCTTCTGTAGCTACCCTGCTGGGTTTGCTTGGAACGGTAATCGGGATGATCACGGCCTTTGCAGCGTTGGGTGACAGTGGTGGAGGTGAAGCCGCTCAGCGTTTGTCACAAGGTATTTCTGAAGCCCTGTATAACACTGCGTTAGGTATCGGAACGTCTGCGATTTCCATCATTATGTATAACGTCTTTACTACCAAGATTGACGGTATTACCTATGGGATTGATGAAAGCGGATTTACCCTTACACAGAGCTTTGCTTCTTTGTACAAATAATCAGGATCCTGGCATAAATATCCGGCTGGATTTTATGGAAATGGGTTCTTCCTGGATCTAAATTAGTAAATATTATTTAACCGCCCACTATGGCAAGAGCAAAATTACCCAGGAAAAGCACGATAGTAGACATGACAGCCATGTGCGACGTGGCCTTCCTGTTATTGGCTTTCTTTATCCTTGCTACCAAGTTCAAGCCGCCGGAAGCCCTTACGGTTGCAACACCCAGTTCTGTGTCCACCAAGATTGCCCCGGATAAGGATGTCGTGCTGGTCACGATCGACAAAAACGGGAAAGTGTATTTCTCTGTTTCCGAATCCAACAAAGTACAAAAAGCAGATATTCTGGATGCCATTAACACATCCAGGAATCTGGGGATCACGGATGCAGAGAAAAAGAATTTTGTGAACACACCTAATTCTTATGTAGGAGTGCCCTTCACTCAGTTGAAGTCTTATTTAAATAAAACACCTGAAGATCTGAAGCATGTGGCCCTGCCGGGAATCCCGGTTCTGGACAGCAACAATAATGAAATGGTTGACTGGCTGAGAGCCTCAGCCCAGGCGTTTCAGGGAATGAAGATGACCGTTCTCGTGAAAGGAGATGATGCTTCCAGGTATCCTTCTTTCGGGGGTGTGATTAATGCTTTAAAAAAGAACGACCTGATGAAATTTCAGATTGTGACCAATCCGGTTGCGGTGCCTGCAGGTACTGAATTATACAAAACGAATATGGCCACAGGAACCAAAGGATCTGCTAATTAACCAGAAGTAATATCATTTAAAAAATAGTTGTTATGGCAGAAATGGATACCTCAGGCGGCGGCCATAAAAAAGGCCCCGGCGTCAAAAAATCAAAAAAGCTTTCCACGCGGGTGGATCTGACCCCGATGGTTGATCTTGGATTCCTGCTGATCACTTTCTTCATCTTCACCACAACCATGAGTCAGCCAACCGCCATGCGGATGTTCCTGCCCAAGGATGTGAAGAATCCGGAAGAACAGAATAAGGTGAAAAATTCAGCAGTCATCACGCTCATGCTGGGTAAGGATGATAAGATTTATTATTATGAAGGGGATGACCCCACCAAGTTGTTGCAGACAACTTTTAAAAAAGTCCGGGATGTTGTGATGGATAAGAAAAAAAGAACGGATCCCAAGGATTTTGTAGTGGTTTTAAAACCGACCCCGGACGCCACGTATAAGAATACGGTCAACATTCTGGACGAAATGACCATTGACGAAGTAAAACGTTATGCGATGGTGGACATCTCCCCCATTGAATATCAGCTGATCCAGAAAACGGAAGCGGCCAATGGCGTTAAATAGTTCCTGGGAATGTTGGGGGAATTTTAGTAAATTGAGTTTATACAAGTAAAGAATCCATCATGGAAATTAATAAAATATTAACGGCCGATGTGCTTGATATCATCTTCGATGGAAGAAACAAGCAATACGGGGCTTACGAATTGCGTAAGACCTATAACCGGCGCCTGCGGATTGCCATGCTGGTTACCGCTTCCGTGAGCCTGCTTCTTGTTGCAGGTTTTCTGGTCAGTAACATAAAAAACAGCGGCAAAAAAGTGGCTATGGTGGTACAGGATGTTCAGCTGGAGGATGTTCATGAAGAGAAAAAGGACCTGCCCCCACCTATTCCGCCTCCGAAAGTGGAACCACCCAAGGTGGAAATGGCCAAGTTCACGCCTCCAAAAATTGTGAAGGATGAGGAAGTGAAAGCAGAAGAAAGACCACCGGAAGTGGAAAAACTGGAGGATACCAAGATCGGTGCCATCAACCAGCAGGGGATCAAGGATGACAACATTACGGCACCACCGATATCTGAAGGCAAGGGCGTAGTGGAAGCGCCCAAGGACAATACGGATTACGACAAAACTTTTACGAAGGTGGAGATCGAATCTCTTTATCCTGGCGGAGCGGCTGCGTGGCAGCGTTACCTGGTGAAAAACCTGCATTATCCTGATGATGCTGCTGCCAATGAAATTCAGGGGCCTGTAATTGTTCAGTTCATTGTAGACAAGGAAGGAAATGTGAGTGATGTGGAAGCCGTGAGTGGACCTGCTGAGTTGCGTGGTGAAGCCGTGCGGGTAATCAAGAAAAGTGGTTCCTGGACTCCGGCAATCCAAAACGGACGTAAAGTAAAATCGTATAAGAAGCAGCCAATCGTGTTCCGGTTGGAAGCGCAATAAGGAGATTGAAATACTTTCAGCGGGAAAGAGATTAAAATTCTTCCTAAGGGCTGTCGAAGGTAAAAGCAATGTCTGGACAAGCAGGACCGTGAGGGTTTGTTTGTTAAGACGGTGCAGAAATCTTGGGCAGCCTTTTTTAATTTGAAAATGTGCAAATTTGAAAATGGAAAATATTCAGTTGGGGGTTCGCGCATAAAGTCCATCAATTATCAACCATCAACCAATCTTGGGTATGCTGGGTAAACTAACAGGCTGGGATGATACGATCGTTGCGCTGGCTACGCCGCCGGGGATTGGAGCCATTGGCGTGATCCGGCTGGGCGGTATACGGAGTGTGGAGATAGCGAATGATTTATTCCCATCGAAAGATTTATTGCTGCAGGCTTCGCATAGTCTGCATGTAGGCTTATTAAAAGAGGGCGATCAACTACTGGATGAAGTGGTGGTATCTATTTATCGTGCACCGGGATCGTATACCGGCGAAGATGTGGTAGAGATCAGTTGTCATGGTTCGCCACATATACAGGAACGGATACTGCAGGCCTGCCTTTCAAAAGGAGCGCGGTTAGCCCGTGCCGGCGAATTTACACAGCGCGCATTTTTAAATGGGAAGATGGACCTGACCCAGGCAGAAGCCGTGGCGGATTTAATTGCGAGTCATTCGGAAGCCTCCCGTAAATCAGCACTACATACCATGCGTGGCGGATTTGCAAACGAGTTGAAATCATTACGGGAACAGTTGCTTGGCTTTTCTGCATTGATAGAGTTAGAACTTGATTTTTCACAAGAGGATGTGGAGTTTGCCGACAGAAAAAAATTCTATGCTTTGATTGAAGATGCGCAACAGGTAACGGACCGGTTGATCGAATCCTTTCGTTTTGGAAACGTGATCCGTAACGGCGTGCAGGTAGCGATAGTTGGCAAACCGAATGCAGGGAAATCTACCTTACTTAATACTTTGTTGAATGAGCGAAGAGCGATTGTAAGTGAAATAGCGGGAACTACGCGGGATACGATTGAGGAAGTTGTAATGATAGAAGGAATTCAATTCCGGCTGATTGATACGGCGGGGATACGGGCGCATACGGAAGATCAGATTGAACACATGGGGATGGAGAAAAGTCGGGAGAAAATAGCGCAGGCAGATATTGTATTACAGATCCTGGATGCCACAGATGTGCAGGTGGAAGAAGAATTATCCGTTGACGAAAGAAAGCTGCTGCGCGTACTGAATAAAACGGATTTGTTTTCAGCGGAGGAATTGGAGAAAAAATTTGCCGATCAGGATAGATTGATTTTTATATCTGCGAAAACAGCCGGCGGCATGGAAACCTTGAAAAAGCGGTTGGTGCCCTCTGTCTGCGTTTTGCCATGCAACACAAATTGCACC
>JAYVXJ010000669.1:0-4445 GCA_043785285.1 Chitinophagaceae bacterium | reverse complement strand
CGGTAACAACGTATTTTACTTTGTATGAGGTGCTGTTATTGCTCTTACTGCAAGAAAGAAATAGTAAAACGATTGAAGATAATAATGCGATTGTTTTCATTGGTTTAGATTTTATGTAAATCTAACGCTATAATGATGCCGTAAAAGCGTAAAACCACTTGATATAGACTGGTTAATTAACGTTGGTTTTCCACTTGTGCCTGTCATCTTAAATGCACCTTCTTTGGTGAGTAGCTGATCCTGCTGCAATTCCTCCTTGATAATGGTCCGGACTTGTTTAAACAGCTCGTCAGGGGTAATACTTTGAAATAAAATTGTCTCCCTAGTAAATTTATTTTATCACAAATTTAATGAGAAAAGATTTACAATTTTATTTGTAAAATATTTTCCAGCTTATGGTATGTAATTGAATGCTTATCTAACGGCATTTGGTTTAAGTGCTGCATTTTCCAGCGGAATCTCCAATACACCTCATACTACGAATATTATATAAATAAATTATAAGCCATTTAAAAGTTCTTGGTTTAAACCCGCCAATAACGAGCAAAAAGATTTGTTAATTCATTCAAAATTGAAATTAGGCCATAGCCTGTATTTTATTAAATAAATGTTATAGATCTTTTTCAAATTAAACCTGATGTCAATAGTGTCTTTTAAGCAAGTACAATAAATTCATGAAAATGAAAAAGACATTCAGTCTCCTAATAAGCTGCATTCTTTTAATGGCAACGTTTGATTTAAATGCCCAAGTTAGTTTTGATGTCAGTATAACAGCCGATATCGCTCCTCCTCCGCTCCCTTTCTACGTTCAGCCTCCCTGTCCGGAAGACGGGCTTATGTGGATTCCAGGGTATTGGGCTTCTGATGATGATGACTATTATTGGGTCCCTGGTGTTTGGGTTAGTCCGCCTGATGAAGGCTATTTATGGACACCCTGTTATTGGGGATATGAAAGGGGTATTTACGCGTGGCATCCAGGGTACTGGGGAATTCGTGTAGGTTTTTATGGCGGTGTCAACTACGGTTATGGCTATTGCGGAACTGGCTTCGTCGGTGGCAGGTGGGAGGAAGGTGGATTTAGTTATAATGCGGCTGTGATGAATGTCAATACAACCATTGTACACAATACTTATATAAATCAGGAAGTAATCAACAATAACACGATCACCTACTCACGCACCAGCTTCAATGGAGGACCTGGAGGAATATCAGCGCGTCCAACCGGGCTGGAACAAAGTGCAATGCGGCAACCCCATTTTCAGCCAACTAATGAACAGGTTAGCCATCAGCAGTTAATGAGGCACGAGCGTAATCAATTTGCCTCGATTAACCATGGTCGTCCGACTACTGCAGCTATGAATTATGTTAATGGCAACCGTTACAATCCGCAAGGCCATCAGACTCCTTCGAACAGCTTCCGGTCAAGCAGTTACTCCAATCCGGTGAACCGCCCCGAACAGTTGACCTCTTCCGAGAATTCGCGCATTCGGCCAACAACTCAGTATTCCCGGCAACAACAAAATACTTTCCGTCAGCAGCAGTTTAATCAACCTAGGGCAGCAGAACAACCGACCACACGTCAGCAGCAGATTAACCAGCAGAGGGAAGTACAACAACAATATGCTTTCCGTCACCAGAACCTTAATCAACAGAGGGAAGCGCAACAACAAAATACTTTCCGTCAGCAGCAGTTTAATCAACCTAGGGCAGCGGAACAACTAACCGCACGTCAGCAGCAGTTTAATCAGCAAAGGGCAGAGCCGCAACAGATGGTACGCCAGCAACAATGGGAGCGTCCGGCATCCGCTCGTCCCCAACAATCATTCCCTCAGCGTGACAATCGTCATTGAGTAAGGAATCTATTGATAAATGGATTCGACAAAACCCTCGCCGAGATTGCGGGGGTTTTTCATTTCTTTGAAATGTTTCAACAGAAATTAGAAAGCCTTAAATATGCATCTGAGAAGAAGGCTGTGGTTTTCTAAAAAAGTCAACGATTTTTCGAATTCTTTAAAAGTATGTATTTACAATTTCATTTGTAATATATTTTCCAGCTTATGGTACGCAACTGAATGCTTATCTAATGGCATTTGGTTTAAGTTCTGCATTTCCCACAGGACCGACGGAAGATCGGATACGACGATTATATCTCCTAAGCCCAGCAAAGGCCATTTCGGAGATCTGGATTTAAAAGTCAGGAGAAACTTTCGTTCATCTTCAGTCAAAGTATTCAGGGCCAGACCAATTAATGTCTCCCGGACTTCTTCTAATTCAGCCAAAGAAACTTTCATCTGGGACATTCTGGCAAACTCATTTTCATAAATGGATTTGATATCCTTTCAGTTGGGTTGCAATAGTTCAGACATCGGTCTATGATGACTGATCAGGTATACCAGGAATGTCTTTCGGAAATCTTCCGTAAAGCCTTCATTGTCTAGTAAGAATTTTACATCAAACAGATCTCTTGGGTGCTGCCGGTCCAGAGCGGCGCAAATTTTACCGGCGTACAAGTCAGGCAATGAGACAACGGCCATTTCAGCGTATCCGAAATTGTCTTCAACAGATTTCACGACGGACATCTTCACTTCCGGGAAAACGGAGCCTCTTATTACAGGAGATAATTCTATTTTTATTCTTGCGTCTCCCTGAACAACCATCAGTCGTAGGGTATCGCTTTGTTCATGTGCATCCTGGACTTTTATGTTCGTAAAAGTCCTTGTTATCAGCTTACTTATCCGCGTAAGCGCTTCCCGGATATTCTTCAATGCCTCATCTCTGTCATGTAATGGTATGTAGACCAGATCAATATCCACGGATAATCTGGGCAAGTCCCGGACAAACAGATTTATTGCGGTTCCTCCTTTTAGTGCAAAGCATTTTTCAGTCGCAATCAGGGGTAATACCCGGACCAGCAGTTGCACCTGTTTAAAATAGATGGTATCCTTATTCATATTGCCTGGGAACCGTTATTAGATATTTTTTATCCAGTTTGCCTCCTTTAGCTACGACTCTTTTTCCTACGCCCAGGGTGATTCTCTGCCTTTCTATTTTTTCCAGCCATGGATAGCTCTGGCGTTCTGCAAACCAAAAGAACAGACGTTTTACTTTTACGCTTTCGCTTATTTATAATAATTCCTGCATTTTTCTTGGAGAAAGAGTTGTCATGCCCTGCATTAATTGTTCTGTGTGTTCAAAAGATGTCTTTTCCGGTACATCTTCTAATAAATGGGTAAAAGCTTTCCCTTTACCCTGTTGGTCTTCAAATAGACTTTTGCGGAGACTTTTGTAACCATGGGTGAAACATTCTGCACCTTGGTGAAACCAAAGTGAGATAAAATAAGAAAAAATTCGAAGATTTATGAATTAAAAAGTGGCTCTAGGCTTGAGTTTGGTATGATCCTCAATGAATTAGAGCAAATATGAAGAAAAAAAGCGGAGAGGGAGGGATTCGAACCCTCGATACAAGTTTAAGCTCGTATAACGGTTTAGCAAACCGGCCCTTTCGGCCACTCAGGCACCTCTCCAAATGTTCCTTTTGCAAAGGAACTCCCCTCTTTTCAGGGGAGGCAAAAATAAAGATTAATTGCAAATCTGCCTCATTTTTATCCCGGACCATGCAAAGAAAAAACGGCCGGATTAAGCAATAGTTCTCCCTAAAACAGCGTTTTAGCCTGATCCATTAATCCGAACAAACCCGATAATGAAAAAACTATTGACGGCTGTTCTGCAAAGTACACAGCCCATATCCAAAACACTGCTTCTCGTCAGCTTCGGTGCCGGCTATGTGCTGGCAACCATCCTCATTACGTTTTTCAACAGTCAGATGCACCGATTCCTGCAATCCATTTTTTTCTAAGTAGTATGTACGCTTCCTGTTTTCCAAAGACCAACCTGGTTTTTTGTGCATATTTTTTCCGGAAGGATTCGTTTACGAACAGATCGCCCATTTCTAACTACCCGAACTCATTAACTCAATAAAAAAACCCACCGGAATGCCAGTGGGCCATAAAATATCTTTTTTAAGGGTTAAAATCTTACATGGCCGCCAACTGCACTTTCTGCTGCAGTTCTGTAACGTTTTCCCGAAATAAACTATCTGTATCCATCAGATCCTTTACTGTTTGGCAGGAATGTATCACCGTAGTGTGATCCCTTCCTCCAAAATGCTCACCGATGGTTTTTAAAGAGTTCTTGGTGAAAGCCTTGGCAAGAAACATCGTAATCTGACGGGCCTGTACAATCTCCCGCTTCCGGGTCTTTTGAAGGAGCTTATCATACGGCAGGTCAAAATACTCACATACCATCCGCTGTATGGTTTCAATCGTAATTTCCTTACTGCTTGTCCGTACAAAATTTCGTAACACTTTCTTCGACAATTCCAAGTCAATTTCCCTCTTGTTTAGCGAAGATTGTGCCAGAAGAGATATCAGCGCGCCTTCCAGTTC
>JAYVXJ010000668.1:0-4475 GCA_043785285.1 Chitinophagaceae bacterium | reverse complement strand
ATGGTAGATATATTTAAAATTGCTTAATTCATCCAGTAACTAACATTACCTGCTTCTTTTACAAAGTCCAGGACAGTTTTTTTTATTTCATCTCTTATAATTCGGGTATTATTTAAAACGTCTTCAGGAGATCCTTTAAAAGAAGAAGGATCTTCAAATGACCAGGCGACTCTTTTATCCATTCCTGGGAAAATGGGGCATCTTTCCGCACTGGCCGCATCACAGACGGTTACTACCGCATTGTAAAACTTACCTTGCCTAAAAAGATCAAATACACCTTGTGTTCCCTTTTTACTCAGATCAATCCCTACTTCCTGCATCACTTTGACAACATTTGGGTTCATTGTTCCCGGCTCAATACCTGCACTCTCAGCTTCGAATTGGCCTTCCCCGTACTTATTCAAAAAAGCTTCGGCCATCTGGCTGCGTGCTGAATTGTGAATACAAACAAATAAAATTTTGTGCTTGAATTCTGCCATAAAAAAAGTTTCATTGGTTTAATGCAATATGACTATTGATCTGAGCAAAAAAATAGTTAGCAACAGGTATCCCTATTATCATAGCTCACGAAAAATGTATCGAAAGTCGTTTTGAACTGCTTCCAGATTTTTGGATCAATACAGTAACATACACTGGTTCCTTCAATTGTACCCTGAATAAGACCAGCGTTCTTTAATTCTTTAAGATGTTGGGAAATAGTAGGTTGTGCAAGTCCAAGTTCTTCCACTAAATCCCCACAAATGCATGAACTGGTCTTAATGACGTGCTGGATGATTGCAATACGCGCCGGATGCGCCAGGGCCTTCATCATGGTAGCCAGTTTATTTTGCTTATCTGAAAATATTTCGGTTTTTGTAAGCCCCATATATCTTTATAACGCAATATTACAATTAATAGATATAAAACACAAAAATAAATTCATTATCTTAAAATTGAAATAAAGGGACTCCTTCACTATCCACACAACAAACAGATGAACATTTCTGTTTTTCTATAAAACGGATTATTGATTCATTCATGTTATACGTTTATTTCCATTAGATTGTTAATTGGTACAATTCCAAATATTATTCCTTTGATGACAATTGAATAAATATTCCTTCCTCTTAAAAGTCTTTCGTAACATTTGGGCCATTTAGTTCCTTAGCCAGCCTTGTTTCTTATACCATTGGATTGTTTGTTTCAGACCTTCTTCCAAACTGAATTGAGGCTTAAAGCCGAGTTTGATAATTTCGGAACAATCAACATTCCAGTTTAAAGCTTTAAATTCTTTAAGGCGTTCCCTACTCAAGACAGGCACTTCGTTGCTTATGCGCCCCAGTATTTCGGAAAATAATGCCAATAGCCGGGCTACAGATGATGGAATATTAATCGGGATTGTTTTTTTGTTCAGATTAGTCTTAACAATTAGATTAAATATTTCCGGCGTATACACATTTAAGTCAGACACAAGAAATCTTCGATTTATAGCCGAAGATTCCATACTCAAAAAGACAGCTTTACAAAAATCCTGTACATGCACAAAACTCAATAACTGTTTGGTGCTACTTATATGAAGTTCGAGGTGTTTCTCAATTGATTTCAGCAGAAATAAAAATCCTTTTTCTCTTGGGCCATACACAGCAGTAGAATTGATGATCAAAAATGGAAAATCCTTAGCGGCATAAAGGAATTGCTCCGATCTTAATTTACTCAATCCATACGCCGTTAGGGGCTTCTGTACTTGATGTTCAGTTATAGGATTTGAACGTTCTCCCGGACCAAAAGCGGCCAGGCTGCTGATGTATATAAATTTATGTGGTACGAGATTGTTTCTTTTTAGCGCATTGACAAACTCTTTTGTATTTTCAAAATTGACAAGAAAGTAATCCGCTTTGCTTTTAGCCTTTATTAAGCCGGCGTTATGAATAATATAATCAAAGCTTCCATATTTATTTGCAAAATTATTCAGAGAAATATCCATTGAAACAGGGTCCCTATAATTCAATTCGATAAAATGTATTTTAGGATCACTTAAATATTTTTTGCTGCTGGTAGATCTTATGCCGGCAAAGGTTTGATTATTTCTCTGTATAGCCTCCTCCACCAAAAAGCTTCCAATAAAACCACTGGCGCCGGTAATTAATATGTTAGCTTTCATTCCTGAAATTTAAGTTGCTAAGGGTTTAAATATTTAATATAACATCTTCGCCTTTTATGTTGGATGGCCTCGTAATGTTTCCAGATGGATTGTACCTTTTTATTCATTTCCAGTTCAGGATTTGATTCGGCATATTCAATACCATTATCAATGTAGGATTTAGTTAGTTCATACATTAAGATTGCGGTTACACCTTTGCTCTGGAACTTTTTATCTACAGCAACCAAATACAAATCAGCCAGCTTATTATTCTTCAATGCTTTTAAAATGTGGACGAATCCAAATGGTAATAACCTTCCTTTTGCCTTTTGTAATGCGATGGATATTGAAGGCATAGTAACTCCACAGGCAATAAGCTTTCCATTGTTATCTAACACTAAGGAGACAAAGTCGGCACGGATGAAGGAGAAATACTGCTTGATATAATATTTAATTTGTTTCTCAGTTAAGGGGACCACTCCATACAATTCGGAATAAGTAGAATTGATCAAGTCAAACACATCTTTTGAATATGGAAGTATGTCTTTTGCCTTACGCGCCTTTACTGTACTTAGATTAAACCTTCTTTCAGCAATAGAAGCCATCGCTTTTAACTTCTCAGGCATTGATACCGGTATCTTTATTTTATATTCCACCCAATCTGTATCTTTATTATAGCCCATATTCTCTATAAATGAAGGGTAATAGGGATAATTATAGATTGTTGCAAGGGTTCCCAATTGATCAAACCCTTCAATCAACATACCTTCATGGTCCAAATCGGTAAAACCCATTGGCCCGTGAACGGCCGTCATCCCTTTTTCCTTTGCCCATCTTTCGACCTGTGAAATCAGGGCCATTGCAATCTGTTCATCTTCCTCAAAATCCAGCCATCCAAAACGCAGGAATCTATTATTCCATTTCTTAATATAGGCATTATTTAATATGCCCGCTATGCGCCCAACCACTTTATCCTGTTTATAAGCAAGCCAGTATCTTGCTTCACAATATTCAAAGGCAGGATTTTTATCCTTTCGCAACGTGGCTTTTTCATCAAATTGCAAAGGAGGAACATAAAATAGATTGCCCTTATATAAATGATAAGGAAAATCAATAAAGGCTTTCAGTAGCTTTTTATCATTCACTTCTTTGATAACTATGTCCATGAATATAGTTTATCTTTAAAGGAAGGTTAATGCCTGGGAACTAAATATGTTTATCATTTGTCTCACTTTTTTTACTTTGCATTTACTTAACCTTAAATACCCGGAGCCTGCTGGCAACTTTTTCTATCTTGCATATCGCTTCCTCAATCTGCGCCCTCGTGTGGGTAGCCATTATTGATATCCTTATAAGGGATGAATCTGACCTGACAGCGGGAGATACTACTGGGTTTACAAATATGCCCTCTTCAAATAGGCGTTGAGTGAACTGAAACGTAAGGTAGTTGTTGCGAATATAAACCGGAATAATAGGTGTTTCAGAATTATTGATATCAAAACCAAGTTCCTGTAGTCCCTTCGCCATGTAGGTAGTGTTGCACCACAATGCTTCCTGTCGTTCAGGTTCTGCCTTTATTATTTCAAGTGCCGCTAAAGCAGCAGCGGCAGCCGATGGAGGTATGCTGGCGCTGAAGATCATTGGCCTGGCATGATGTTTTAAATAATTTACTACTTCAGTGGTTGAAGCAATAAATCCTCCTGATGAAGCAAGTGATTTGCTAAACGTTCCCATGATGATATCAACCTGATCTGTTAATCCAAAATGATCAGCAGTGCCTTTACCTTTTTGACCTATCACACCCAAAGCGTGGGCATCATCCACCATAACGAATGCCTGGTATTCATTAGCAAGCCTTGTAATTTCAGGCAGGTTGCATATATCTCCTTCCATACTGAACACGCCGTCTATCACTATCATCTTAATTTTATCCTCCTCAATAGACTGCAGCATTTCTTCTAAATCCTTCATGTCATTATGGGCAAATTTTAATACGCGCGAAAATGAAAGTCTGCTCCCTTCAATAATTGAAGCATGATCCAATTCATCCAATATTATTACTCCATTTCTACCTGTTAAGGATGCTACCGTCCCCAGATTTGTTTGAAAACCGGTTGTGAAAATCAAAGCAGCCTCCTTACCTAAATGTTCAGCCAGTTTATTTTCCAAGTCAATATGCAATTGGGAAGTACCATTTAAAAATCTGGACCCTGAGCAACTACTTCCATACCTGTCAATTGCTCTTCTTGCGGCTTCCTGTACCTTAGGATGTTTTGTCAACCCCATATAACTGTTTGAGCCAAACATCAACAGCTTTTTTCCCTGGATTATTACTTCAGTATCATTATTTTCTTCA
>JAYVXJ010000667.1:0-4479 GCA_043785285.1 Chitinophagaceae bacterium | reverse complement strand
TCCATGACTGGTAATTTTAATCTCTATCTCAAAGCAGTCGTTCTGGGCCTTTCCTTTATCGGCCTTTATATTCACCTGATATTTTTTACGCCTGGTACTATTCTGGCTATCGGAGAATGTGTATTACTTGGCTGTGTAATTTCTGCTATTGGATTTAATGTGATGCATGACGGAGGTCATGGCAGTTTCAGCAAACGCAAATGGGTGAATAGGCTCGCAGCCTTCTCCCTGAATATTCTGGGCGGAAATAGTTTTATCTGGAACAGCAAGCACAATATCATCCATCATTCTTATACCAATGTGGCTGGTGTGGACGATGATATAGATATCCAACCCTGGATGCGCATGAGCACTTCACAAAAAAGACTTAAGATGCATAAATACCAGCATTTCTATTTCTGGGTGCTGTATTCCATGCTGTACATTTTATGGATATTTCTACTTGACTACAACAAATATTTTACCAGCAAAGTGGGGGAAGTGCCTTTAAAGAAAATGAAACTCATGGATCATATTAATTTCTGGTTCTTTAAATTATTGAATGCGTTTATTTTCGTTGCGTTGCCCATCTATATGACCAGTTTTATGGCCTGGCTGGTTGGTTTTCTCGTTGTTACTACTGTTGCGGGTTTGGTGATCAGTATTGTATTCCAGCTGGCGCATACCGTTGAACATACCGCCTTTCCTGTTGCCAATATAGAAACCAATAAACTGGAGAATGAATGGGCCATTCACCAGGTATTGACAACGGCCAATTTTGCTACCAATAACCGCGTAGTATCCTGGTTGGTTGGCGGATTGAACTTTCAGATTGAGCATCATTTATTTCCCAAAATATCCCATGTTCATTATCCGGCACTGAGTAAAATCATTCGCCAGGCATGTGCAGACCATGGGCTGGTATATATTGAATACCCCCGGGTGCACAAAGCCATTGCTTCGCATGTCCATTTCCTGAAACAAATGGGCAGAGCCTCCTAAGTACGCATTGCATTCTGTATAATCGTGTTGATCCGCTAATTTTGCGCTTTCAAACTTATATTCAATCGTTGCCATATGGGTAAGGTCAGGATAGGGATCGTGCAGATGTGCTGCGTTAAAGACAAATCTGCCAATCTTAATAAAGCCGTTGAAAAAATCCGCGAAGCTACCGCAAAAGGCGCACAGATCATTTGCCTGCAGGAGCTTTTTACTTCGTTGTATTTCTGTGATCTGGAGGATTATGACAACTTTAAACTGGCAGAGCCAATACCCGGACCATCCACGGAAACACTGCAAAAAATAGCTGCAGAAACTAAAACGGTGATCATCGGATCATTATTTGAAAAAAGAACGCAGGGCATTTACCACAATACCTCAGTAGTCATTGATGCAGACGGAACTTATCTGGGCAAGTACCGGAAAATGCATATACCCGACGATCCGGCTTTTTACGAGAAATTCTATTTCACTCCCGGTGATCTGGGTTACCAGGTATTCAAAACGAAATATGCCCATATCGGTGTGCTGATCTGTTGGGATCAGTGGTATCCGGAAGCTGCACGCATCACTTCACTGATGGGAGCAGAAATCCTTTTTTATCCCACGGCTATAGGCTGGTCCACTGCCCAGGATTTGCCTACCAACGAAGAACAATTCAATGCCTGGCAAACCATACAGCGGAGTCATGCCATTGCCAACGGCGTTCATGTTGTCAGTGTAAACAGGGTGGGTGTTGAACAGGAGGGCGCCATGAAATTCTGGGGTGGCTCTTTTATCTCGAATCCCTTTGGTCGGATCCTTTACCAGGCTGCACCTGACCAGGAAGAAGTTGTGGTACATGAAATTGACACAGACAAAACGGATAGTTATCGCACCCACTGGCCATTTTTACGTGACCGCCGAATTGATTCCTATCAGCCCATTACCAAACGTTTTCTGGATGAAGATTAGTCAGCCCACACCCAAGGAACTGGGCTACCGCTTCCCGGCGGAATTTGAACCGCATGCGGCTACCTGGCTGAGCTGGCCTCATAAAGAAGCCTCCTGGCCGGGGAAAATCCAGACTATTTACCCCTCTTATTGTGCCTTTATAAAGGTTCATTCTGAAAAAGAATTTGTGCATATTAATGTGTTAGACAAAGAGATGCAGGAATTTGCTATAAATAAATTAGAGTCTCTTTCCGTTGATCTCAACCGGGTTCGTTTTTTTATTCATCCGACTAATGATGCCTGGTGCCGGGATCATGGTCCGGCATTTCTGATCAATTCTTCCGCTGTTCAACCTAAGATTATTGTAGACTGGAATTACAATGCCTGGGGAAATAAATATCCGCCATTTGACCTGGACGATCAGATCCCAACACGGATAGCAGCTGATTACAAAATACCGGTCCTCTATCCGGAGATCATCATGGAGGGAGGTTCGGTTGATTTCAATGGTCAGGGTACGTTGATCACGTCTGAATCCTGTCTGCTGAACAAGAACCGGAATCCGGAATTGAGCCAGTCTGAAATTGAAGAATATCTCTATGCTTATTATGGCGTTGACCAGGCGCTTTGGGTGAAGAATGGAATTGTGGGAGATGATACCGACGGGCATATTGACGATACCGTACGGTTTGTGAATGCTGATACGGTGATTGCGGTTGTAGAAGAAAATCAGGCAGATGAAAATTACGGACTGTTGCACCAAAATTTGAAAGACCTTAAAACTATGCGGCTCCTGAATGATAAGCAGCTAAATATCATTGAATTGCCAATGCCAGATAAAATTATAGTTGAAGAACAGCGGCTTCCGGCTTCTTATGCAAATTTCTACATTGCCAATGGCCTTGTGGTAGTTCCCACTTTCCGGTCGGCTAAAGATGAAAAAGCGCTCCGCATTATTCAGGATGCATTTCGGGACAGATCTGTTGTGGGCATAGATTCAACAGATATAATCTGGGGACTGGGAAGTTTCCATTGCCTGAGCCAACAGGAACCGGCCTTATAAAAAAGTATTACATTTAGCTAAATTCATGCTGCTCATTTGAAAATCAATATTGCATGTCCATAAATATAACTCAATGAAAAAAACGCTGACTTTTTGCCTGCTGGCTGTATGTAGTATCCGGGGGTTTTCCCAGACTTCCGAAACATCCATTTCCATTATTCCTGAGCCCGTAAACATGGTGAAAGGTGCCGGCCATTTTGCGCTGCCGGAAAATATTTCCATCAGCATTCCGGGATTGCCTGAATTAAAAGAAACAGCTCTTTTGCTTCAGCAGAAACTGGCGGCAACCGGAAAAAAAGTTATTCTGAATGGAACTGCTAAAGTGGCATCTATCCGGTTTATATTGAATAAAAAAGAAAATAAAACCCTGGGAAATGAAGGGTATTCTTTATCTGTTCGCCCTTTCGGAATTGTAGTAATAGCCAATAAACCGGCAGGACTTTTTTACGGAGTACAGACCCTGTTGCAATTGCTTCCAAAAGAAATCGAAAGCAGCAAACCGGTTAAAGGGATTGTCTGGAATTTGCCTGAAGTTGAAATCACCGACTATCCGAGGTTTGGGTGGAGGGGATTGATGTTTGATGTTGCCCGTCATTTTTTCACCAAGCAGGAAGTGAAGGATTTTATCGACAATATGGTCCGGTATAAATTTAATCTGCTCCATATGCATCTCACAGATGATGAAGGTTGGCGGATCGAAATCAAGAGTCTGCCCAAGCTTACTTCGGTAGGCGCATGGAATGTAAAACGGGTAGGGTCTTTTGGAACCTTTAGCACACCTACAGCTGATGAACCCCGCAATTACGGTGGTTTTTATACCCAGGAAGACATAAAAGAGCTTGTCCAATATGCTGAAGAACGCTTTGTAAATATCCTCCCGGAAATTGATATGCCGGGACATAGTATGGCTGCTGTGGCCAGCTATCCGGAGCTTTCCCTGACGCCAGGTGCAGAAAATTACCAGGTGATTTCCGGGCAAAAGTTCATGAATTGGGAGGGGCCTCATAATTCGGCCATCCAGGACAACACACTTAATCCCGCAAACGAAAAGATTTACCCATTCATTGACAAAGTGATCACTGAAATAGCGGCCCTGTTTCCATTTGAATATATCCACATTGGGGGAGATGAGTGTGCTAAGAATTTCTGGGAGGAAAGTCCCGCCCTAAAACAACTGATGCAAAAAGAGAATCTGACCAGCATGGAGGAAGTGCAGAGTTATTTTGAAAAGCGGCTGGAAAAGATCGTAGAGTCAAAAGGGAAGAAAGTAATTGGCTGGGACGAGATCCTCGAAGGTGGACTTGCCCCCAACGCCCTGGTCATGAGTTGGAGAGGAATAAAAGGAGGTATCCAGGCGGCTAAAATGGGTCATCAGGTGGTGATGAGTCCAACCACATTTGTATATCTCGACTACATGCAGGGCGACCCGATCTATGAACCTCCGGTTTATGCCACCCTGCGGTTAAATACGACGTATCAATTTGAGCCAGTTCCTGATGGCGTGG
>JAYVXJ010000666.1:0-13958 GCA_043785285.1 Chitinophagaceae bacterium | reverse complement strand
ACACTTTTATACCAGAATTCAAGTTGTGAAATGAAATCGTAGTCCAGTTTTCTGATATCGATATCTTCCACATGATATTTCCATTTTAGGAAAGCATGGGTATGATTGAAAACTGTTTTAAATTTTGTCATGGTTCTTTTAGCATATTCGATTCCTACCAGAGCCAATATTTGATTATTATGCTGTTGGAAAATCTCCATAAGCATATGCCCCTTTTCTTCTTTTCCTTCCCTGCCTTGTAGAATATTTTTAATAGCTTCTGCCGTGATCTGCATTCCACTTTCTATAAGTCTGTGCTTAACAGCAAAAACTTTTGACTGTATCGTATCCAAATAGGAATTTAAGGCTCGTATTTCATCCTTTAAACCGGTAGCCCTGCCTGTAACCCCATTCCATTTTGCACCGGAGCAGGTACGTTGAATGGAAATTTCTTTGGGTATTCCATTAACAGTGATCCTTAAATATATAGATTGCTCATTATCAGCGCTTTTCTTGCCCTTTTTTAGGTAAAAAAGTAAACCAAAACTTGTGTTGATCATAAGTAAATTTTAAAGTGTTATTAAAGTAGCCACTTTCCGAGTTTTTTGGACTACCTCTTCAAATCCGGAAGAGGTTAAACCCTTTCTGTGATTGAGTTTGCTCGGATCCCAGTGAGTCATATTAAAAAAAATTCAAGGTCATGTATTACTCACTGAGAAAACGATCAATAACAGGCTTTAACGACACTTGCTAAAATGCAAAAAGCCCGTAAACACTATGTTTTACAGGCTTTTAAATTCGCTGATATCTATTTCTGCGGAGAGGGCGGGATTCGAACCCGCGATAGCGTTTCCACTATACACACTTTCCAGGCGTGCTCCTTCAACCACTCGGACACCTCTCCTACTAATTCCGGGCTAAAAATTCAGGCGGCAAAAATAAGGCTTCCCCTGCTTACTGTGTGAATATTTTTAATGCATTGGAGCTGGTGATGGCTGCAACGTCTTCCAAAGCAATCCCTTTGATTTCTGCAAGCTTCGCGGCCGTATATGTAATATAACTGCTTTCATTACGTTTGCCGCGAAAGGGAACCGGCGGTAAATAAGGCGCATCCGTTTCCAGAACTATATTTTCCAATGGAATATTTTTCAGCACCTCCGGCAATTTGCTGTTCTTATACGTAAGTGTTCCGCCAATACCCAGGTAAAACCCCAGTTCTACAATTTCGCGGGCTGATTTTTCATCTTCATTGAAACAATGAAATATTCCGGTGAGCTTACCATTCTGCTGCTCCCGCACCACCGAAATACTTTGTTCTATGGATTGCCTGGAATGAATCACAATGGGTAATTCAAAGTGTAATGCCCATTCGATCTGCTGATGAAAGGCCCGGTATTGCTGGGTTTCAAAGCTCCGGTCCCAATAAAAATCAAGACCGATCTCTCCTACTGCCGCAAAATTTCTCAATGCAAGTGATGTTTCCACCCGCTTCAACTCTTCCAAAAAATCTTCTTTCACGGAACACGGATGCAGCCCCTGCATGGCAAAACATTCCCCGGGAAACCGGCTTTCCAGATCAAACAACAAAGACTCATTTTCCCGGTCTATCGCAGGCAGGTAAAATCGCTTCACTCCGGCCATTCTGGCCCTTTCCATCACCTCATTGATATCGTCCGCAAAGGCCGGTAGATATAAATGACAATGGCTATCAATCAGTTCCATAATTGTTCTTTATCGATTAATCCGGTTCTCTCTATATCTCCGCTGCCGAAAGCCATCGACTAAGCACAAACACTTAGTATCTCGTTTTCCCTCTTTTTTATCCGTTTTTCTAACTTCCCTTTCTAGCATCAAATGGCTGTATCGGTATGGTTATCTGTGAAATATGTTTGGAGAATCAAAAAAAGTTATACCTTTAAATCAGTTTTCATAGGGTACGGATTAAAAACGGGCCAGGGTGTCTACCCCGGCCCAATTCATTTGATAGATCCCTCCTCCCAAAAAATTCCCATATTTTCATTTCTTTTTACCCGATTGCTTCAAACGAATACCCTTTGTTGGCAAAATAAGCCAATACTTCCGGGAGCGCTTCCTGAATCACTTTATATGCCCTGGCGCTATCGTGAAACACAACAATACTGCCGGGTCCCGCATTTTTAATCACCCGCTCCGAAGCCGTTTTACCATTCACGGAAGGATCAAAATCTCCACTCAGCACATCCCACATGATCAGTTTATATTTCAACACACGAGTAAGATTCCTGATCTGAAACGCAGAAATCCTGCCATAAGGCGGACGGAATAAATCAGCATCTATCAGCTCCCTTGCTTTTTCTATATCGGCCAGATACAGTTTGTCCGCCGTTTTCCAACCATTCAGATGCTGCATGGTATGATTACCTACGCGGTGTCCTTCATTCAATATTCTTTTATAAACATCCGGTTCAGCAATCACATTCTTACCAATACAAAAAAAAGTTCCCCGGGCACTATATCGCCGGAGCTGATCCAATACAAAGGGTGTTGCGGCTGCATGCGGGCCATCATCAAAACTCAGATAAATCACTTTTCGTTCTGTAGGAATACTCCAGATACCTGATGGATACAGTTTCTTTAACCAGCCTGGTGTTTTGGTGAAATAAAACATATTGCAATTTAAATCAGAAGCTGTTGATATGGATCACCTCTCCATTTTGGCGGAATATCTTTCCGTTATCTTTCAAAAACTTCTCCTGGCTTATTTCATCAGTGAGCAGTTTGTCCATATATTGTTTCACTTCTTCATTGGTAATGGTTACGGGCTTGCCCATAAAGGTTACCTCATCACCATATCCGATAAGCAGTGGATCCAGCATGTTATAAAAAAGATCCCGGCTGGCAAAAACATCCGATCCGATCACGTTGTCGCCGGACATACACACAAATCCCACGATCGTGCTGTCAGTCGCTTTAAATTTATCATGAAAAAAATTAAAATACGCATTCTGCAGCGGCTGCATTTTCTTATCCCCAATGCGGGATAGATAAGCCTGACTTTTACTTTTAATGTCTCGCCCGTCCAGTTGCCGCGATATTTCCTGCCAGATCAACACCTGGTTCCTGTTCTCATCCAGCACTTTTCTCAATGCCGGATTGGCAAAATTTTCATACTGAAATTTCCTCTCCTTATCACTCCAGCGGAGTTCTTCCACACACATCACGGAAATATACTGATCCCTGCCATTGGGCACCAGCAGGCTGTCCCGGGTAACCATCCGGTCCTGCCTGCCACCTGAAAAGACTTCTCCGGATGCCACATAAATAGTCTGCTCTGAATGATTCTGAATGCGCAGGTAGTGCACATTCTCTGTGGAAGCCGTTCCTCTTTCTGAAACGGTTGCCAGTCCTTCTTTCAAGGCCCGGCTAAGGGTTATAATAGGGGAGGTTGAATGCCCAAGGCCCTGCTGCTTCGGGCGGATCGGAATGATCTTCAGCTGCTTAAATTCTATGGCGCTATCGTAATCCACATACACCGTTTTATAGGTGATCTCTTGAGCATCCACAACCTTCTGCATGCCCAGAAGTAATAAAGCAGCAAAAAAAAATTTCACCCGTGAATATACAATTTCAAAAAGTAACCGGCAACATATAAGCGGGGATTAACATTTATCTTTGCCTCTCATGGAAAAAAAGATCAGGGTACGTTTTGCTCCCAGTCCCACAGGCGGTTTACACCTCGGCGGCGTACGCACCGTGTTGTATAATTATCTCTTTGCCAAACAACATCAGGGCGATTTTATATTGCGTATTGAAGACACGGATCAGTCGCGCTACGTTCCCGGCGCCGAAGAATATATTTATGAAACCCTGAAGTGGTGTGGATTAGAACCGGATGAAAGTCCGCTCAACGGCGGCCCCTATGGCCCTTACCGGCAGAGTGAGCGAAAAAGTATTTACCGGGAATATGCAGAACAACTGGCCAGCGATGGCAATGCGTATTTTGCATTCGACTCACCGGAAGAACTGGAAAACATGCGTTCAAAGTACAGGACCCCGGAAAATCCATCTCCACAATATGATCTTCGTACCAGGGAAAAAATGCGTAATTCGCTCAGCTTAACGCCCAAAGAAACAGACGTATTGATCGCGGGAAATACCCCGCATGTGATCCGGATCAAAATACCAGAAAAGGAAACTGTACATCTTCACGATATGATCCGCGGCGAAGTAAGTTTTGACACCTCCCTACTGGATGATAAAGTGTTGATCAAGGCCGATGGCATGCCTACCTATCATCTTGCCGTGGTAGTGGATGATTATCTCATGAAGATCACGCATGCGTTCCGTGGTGAGGAATGGTTGCCCAGTGCTCCGGTGCATGTACTACTCTGGAAATATTTATTTGGGGAAGATCAGATGCCGCAATGGGCACACTTTCCGTTGATATTAAAACCCGATGGCAATGGCAAGCTGAGCAAACGGGATGGTGCCCGTTTGGGTATCCCCATTTTTGCAATGGACTGGAAAGATCCGGCTACCGGGGAAACCATTACCGGTTTCCGGGAGAGTGGATTTCTTCCTCAGGCTTTCGTTAATATGCTGGCCGTACTGGGATGGAACGACGGCACGGAACAGGAGTTATACTCCCTGCAGGAAATGATTGAAAAATTCTCCATTGAACGCGTGCATAAAGCCGGAGCTAAATTCAATTATGAAAAAGCCAAGTGGTTTAATCACGAATGGATCAAAAAACTTTCTGCGGAGGAACTATTATTTTATGTAAAAAATATATTTGAAGAAAAGAACCTGCCTGTTGCAGATGACAAACTATTGGTTTCCGTGATCGGGCTGATTCAGGACCGCTGTAGTTTATTACCGGATTTTTATACTCAGGGTAAATTCTTTTTTGAAGCGCCGCAGCAGTGGGATCTGAATGCCGTTAAGCCCAAATGGAATGATCAGAAAAATGCCTTTTTCAAAGACTATATTAGTAGGTCAGGAAGTCTGGCGGAATGGAACCCATCCACCCTGGAAGCGGCATTCAAAGAACTGGCCGCAGAAAAAAATATCAAGGCAGGCGAGCTTCAGCTCCCCTTGCGCATCATGCTGGTAGGAGAAAAAACAGGACCTCCCGTTTTTGAAATAGCTGCCTGTTTGGGTAAGGAACAAACCATCAAAAGAATGGAAAGGTTATTAGATACTATTGGAAAGCCTTAACTTTCTCTCATGCAAAAGGTAAATAGGTTACTTTACTTGCTGGCTTTCGCAAAACTCATCCTGCCTTTCTTTTTGCAAAATTCTATTTACGAACCACACCGCGATGAATTTCTCTATCTCGCGGAAGGCGCTCACCTGGCTTTCGGGTATATGGAAGCACCCCCCTTATTATCTGTCTTTGCCTGGCTTACGCAACTATTTGGTAATGGGATGTTCTGGATCAAAATATGGCCATCTTTATTTGGCGCATTTAACTTTATACTGGCAGGAAAGATCGTCCTTTCTTTGGGCGGCAAAGCATTTTCTCTATTTCTTCTCTTTTTGAGTTTCCTCTTCAGTGCATTTCTGCGGGTTCATTTTCTTTTTCAACCAAATTTTCTGGAGATCTTTTTTTATACGGTCATCACATACGGGTTGATCCGTTATATACAGACTTCCGAAAATAAATGGCTTTACATTACCGGCATTGGTGCCGGCCTTGGTTTGCTGAGTAAGTATACCGTTGCATTTTATATTATCGCTGTGGCGATTGCCCTTTTGCTTACCCCGCAAAGAAAAATATTTCTCCATAAGCATCTCTATTATGCCTTGGGGATCACCGTTATACTCTTTCTTCCCAATTTTACCTGGCAATATATACATCACTTTCCGGTGATCCATCACATGAAGGAACTCCAGGAACAGCAGTTGCAATATGTGCCGGCAGAATCTTTTTTGAAAGATCAGCTCATGATGTTCTTCCCTTGTTGTATGGTATGGATAGCCGGGCTTATTTTTTTACTGATAAACCGCTCCGGTCGTCCGTTTTTATTCGTGGTCTGGGCCTATCTCGGCGCAATCAGTATCCTGCTCTGGTTTCATGGAAAGAATTACTATGCCCTGGGGCTTTATCCTGTTCTCCTGGCATTCGGATCTTATGCCATAGAGAAATGGACCAGCAGGCGACTTTATTTTCTCCGGTATGTGATTAGCCTTTGGGCTATTGCATTCGGATTATACTTTACGATCATCGCCCTGCCCATCATGGAACCGGCATCACTGGCGGCTTTTTATAAGAAGATGCATACAGCCAAAACCGGAACCCTGCGCTGGGAAGATCAGAAAGATCACCCATTACCCCAGGATTTTGCGGACATGCTGGGTTGGGAAGAAATGGCGCAGAAAACAGGAGCAGCATACAAAACCCTCAGCAGCGAAGAAAAAAAACAGACGATTGTTTTTTGCGATAGTTACGGCATGGCCGGGGCGGTAAATTTTTACCGTAAAAAATACGATCTGCCGGAAGCTTACAGCGACAACGCCAGCTTTCTTTATTGGCTTCCGGATCATATTTCCATTCATAACCTGATATTGATCACAGATGATACGGAAGAAATGCATCATGATTTTATAAAAGAATTTTCAGGAGCCCTTTTATATGACCGCATTACCAACCCTTACGCCCGGGAAAAAGGCGATCTGATCATTATCCTGAAAGGTGCGAATGATACGTTTCGGAAGATGTTTGAGGAGAAAATTGAGCGGGATAGGAGGAAGTTGACGGTTGACCGTTGACGGTTGACGGCCCTTATGTTCAGATTATTATCTGATCAATGGCAAACTACTTTTGAAAAGTTACACATAAGTCGGTCAACCGTCAACCGTCAACCATCAACCATTCACTAAGGATACCTAATTTTGCCCCCATGAACAACCCCCGTCCAATAAGAGTACTTGTTGCCAAAGTAGGACTTGACGGTCACGACCGCGGCGCAAAAGTGATTGCTACCTCGCTCCGCGATGCCGGCATGGAAGTGATATATACCGGACTTCGCCAGACCCCGGAAATGGTTGTTAATGCTGCACTTCAGGAAGACGTGGATGCCATCGGCGTAAGTATCCTCAGTGGCGCGCACATGACCGTCTTTCCGAAACTCATCAGCCTGATGAAAGAAAAAAACATGACGGATGTACTGCTTACCGGAGGCGGCATTATTCCTGAAGAAGATATGAAAACACTGCATGAAATGGGCGTAGGCAGATTATTTGCCCCCGGAACAACCACTACGGATATTGCGGATTATATCCGGCAATGGGTTGCAGAGCACAAATGGAATTCAAACAATTGAAAAAACAGTTTTATGTATCAGACCTTAATAACCGGGCTCGCTGAAAATATTTTTACCATCAGCATTAACCGCCCGGAAAAATTAAACGCGTTGAATAAAACCGTGATCCGGGAGCTGGGAGAAGCAGTAGAAGAAGTTTATCAGAACCCCACGATCCGCGCAGCGATCATCACCGGTGCCGGCAATAAAGCATTTATAGCCGGTGCGGATATCAGTGAATTTGTCGGTTTGAGTAAAGAAGAAGGATGCAGGTTGGCGAAAGCAGGGCAGGATTTATTTTTTAAAATTGAACATGCGCCTAAACCCTTCGTGGCTGCGGTGAATGGTTTTGCATTGGGGGGTGGTTGCGAACTCGCGATGGCCTGTCATTTCAGGCTTTGCAGCGATACGGCACAATTCGGTCAACCGGAGGTAAACCTGGGACTGATTCCGGGTTATGGAGGAACACAACGATTAACACAATTGATCGGGAAAGGAAGATCGCTGGAAGCCCTGCTGACAGGAAACCTCATCAATGCCCCGCTGGCCCTTCAATACGGACTGGTCAACTACGTAACGGCGCCCGATGAATTGCTGGAAAAAACAAAAGTGATGCTGAGCCTGATCATCCGTAAAGCCCCACTGGCAATTGCCAGTTGCATTGCTGCAGCCAATGCGGCAGTAGGAAATGAAAAGGGATATGAACTGGAAACGGATCTCTTTGGCAAATGCTTCGGGACCGAAGACACAAAAGAAGGAACCGCCGCATTCCTTGAAAAGAGAAAGCCGGTTTTTAAAGGCTCCTGAATCCGTCTGGCATACTAATTTTACACATTCACCTAAACTCGGGATATGCATGTTGGGCCGCCCCTGAACGATAAACTGCATTGGTATAAGGATGCCATCATTTATGAACTTCATATCAAAGCCTTCCGGGACGGGAACGGAGATGGGATCGGAGACTTTGAAGGTCTTCTGCAAACCCTCGACTATCTCCAGGATCTGGGCGTAACGGCCATCTGGCTCCTGCCTTTTTATCCGAGTCCCTTAAAGGATGACGGATACGACATCGCCGATTATTATCATATTCATCCTGCTTACGGAAATATCGAACAATTCAAACAGTTTCTGAACGAAGCCCATAGCAGGAACCTGAACGTAATTACGGAACTGGTCATCAATCATACTTCTGATCAGCATCCCTGGTTTCAAAAAGCGCGCAGGGCTCCCAAGGGGTCGCCCGAAAGAAATTATTATGTGTGGACGGATGACCCCACGCAATACAAAGATGTACGCATCATTTTTCAGGATTTTGAACCTTCCAACTGGAGCTGGGATGCCGTTGCAGAACAATATTACTGGCACCGGTTCTTCCACCACCAGCCGGATCTGAATTTTGAAAACCCCGCCGTACAGGAAGAGATTCTGAAAGTCATTGCCTATTGGTGCGGGATGGGTGTGGATGGTTTTCGCCTGGATGCAGTGCCCTACCTGTTTGAAAGCGAAGGGACCAACGGCGAGAACCTGCCTGAAACCCATGTGTTTCTGAAAAAATTGCGGAGTTATGTGGATGAACATTTTCCCGGAACCGTATTTCTGGCCGAGGCCAATATGTGGCCGGAAGACGCCGCAGCCTACTTTGGCAAAGGGGATGAATGCCATATGAATTTTCATTTCCCGTTAATGCCCCGCATGTTTATGGCATTACAAATGGAAGACCGGTATCCCGTTACTGATATTTTTGACCAAACACCTCCAATCCCCGACACCTGTCAGTGGGCCATTTTCCTGCGCAATCACGATGAGCTCACACTCGAAATGGTTACGGATGAAGAGCGGGATTACATGTACAAAGTTTATGCAAAGGATCCGAAAGCCAGGATCAACCTGGGCATCCGGCACCGGCTGGCACCACTGCTGAACAATAACCGGCATAAAATAGAACTGTTGAATTGCCTGCTTTTTTCCCTACCCGGCACGCCGGTTATTTATTACGGGGACGAGATCGGGATGGGTGATAATTTTTATCTGGGTGATCGCGATGGCGTGCGCACGCCCATGCAATGGTCGCGCGACCGCAATGCGGGATTTTCTGCAGCCAACCCGCAGAAATTATACCTACCCCTCATTCTTGATCCGGAATATCATTATGAATCAGTCAATGCTGAAACACAACGCCTGAATACCTCCTCCCTGCTCTGGTTCATGAAGCGGATTATCCACATGCGGAAACGATATAAAGCATTCGGGCGCGGTAATTTGAATTTTCTGCAACTGGAAAACCCGAAAGTGTTTGCCTTTACCCGTACGTATAAAGAAGAAACCCTGTTGGTTGTCGTGAACCTTTCTAAATTTTCCCAGCCTGCAGAAGTGGATCTTTCTGACTACAAAGGATTTTCGCTGATCGAAGTGGTTAGCCGTAATAAATTTCCTAAAGTAAAAGAAGATGGTTGTTATTTCTTCACCCTGGCCCCCTATGCTTTTCATTGGTTTGCTTTGGAAAAAAAGCAGGCGGAAAGCCATACCGCTTTGGATATGCCGTTCTTTGAATTATCCCGCTGGGAAGATATGAAGGAACAACCCAATATGGAACTCCTGGAAACGGTGATCCTTCCGGGTTATCTTCCCAAAACAAAATGGTTTAATGGTCTGCATAAAATGCTCTACTCGTTAACCATCAGCAACCGCGAAGCCATTTTCTTTAGCGATAAACCCGTATTCTGGATTCTCTTTGATGTTGTTTATCAAAGCGGATTACCCGAAACCTATCAGTTACCGTTGCGTTTTATCTCAGACAAGGAAGCCGAAAAGATTCAGCAGGTTAATCCAAAGGCGCTGATCGCCATCATGAAATGCAATAAAGAAAAAGGATTTCTTTGCGATGCTTTTTTTACAGCTGCCCTTCAGCAGGACCTCATAAATAATATGGTTGGACAACATTCTGTTTCCCTTCAGCTTGGAAAAATGGATTTTTATGGAAATCAGGTATTGAAAGAACACTGGAAAGAAACGGAGGAGATCAGAACGCGCATGCATACCTCAGATGAATCCAATACTTCCATTACATACGATAACCGCTACTTATTGCGGATGTATCGAAAAATTGATATTTCTATTAACCCCGATCTGGAGATCACCCGTTTTTTAAGTGAAAAAGCTAAATTCAAATACATGCCCCGGTTTATCGGAGGCATAGAATGGAAATACGGTCAGGAAGCCATTGTATTGGGTATTATGCAAACCATGATCGAGAATCACGGTGATGGATATACGTATATGCGGGAAAGGGTGAATAATTTTATCGAGCGCATCATAGCGCGGGATAAATCCAACCTCAATCCATTTGAATTTATTGGTACCCTGGTGAACCCCGTTGGCTTCGACCAGCTCCCCGAGCACTTGCAGGAATTGATTGGAAGTAATGCAGCCGAACAGACGCGCCTGCTGGGAAAACGTACGGGTCAGATGCACCTGGCCCTCGCTTCCGGCATGGAGGACGCTTTCAGGCCGGAAGCTTTTTCTTTACATTATCAGCGTTCGTTGTTTTCCCACATGCAGTCATTACTCCGGGAAGCATTTCAAAATCTTTCCCGCTACCAGAAAAAAGCAACCGGCGATATGGCCAAAAAAGTGGCCCTGATTATTCAACAGCGGGCTGCTATTGTGGAAGAGATGAAAAAAATTTACAGAAAAAAACTGGATGTGCTCAAGATCAGGATACATGGAAACTACCATTTATCCCAGGTATTGCTTACCGGAAAAGACCTGGCTATCCAGGATTATGGTGGTGATGCCGCTTATAGTTACAGCGAACGCCGGTTGAAACGCGCTGCCCTGCGGGACGTGGCTTCCATGGTTAATTCCATTTATGAAGTTGCCCATGAAGCATTCCGGAATAACGACCACATTTCAAAAGTATCCCATGCCGACCTGCTTCCTTTTTCTTCTTTGTGGGCGCATTATATCAGCGGGATCTTTATTAATTCCTGGAAAGAAACGGTAAAGAATAGCGGACTCATTCCAAAAGATCCGGAAGAGCTTTCCATGATGTTGCAGAATTATCTGCTTCTTCAGGTCTTCAAAAAATTGAACTATGATGTGAACTATGATGAAGAAAAGACGCCAGTGCCTTTTGATATTATTTTGTCTCTCCTGAAACTCAACGTTCAGCCTGCGCATGCAGCAGCTGAAGCTGTTGGAAAAACTGTATAAAATCCCACGAACCGGTTATTGTTTCACTACCTGTACCAGACTAATTTGCTGTTTATTTAAGCCAGGTCCATGCTTGTTAAAACCTATGGCAGTGCCGTTTATGGGGTTGATGCCATTACGATTACCGTAGAGGTAAATGTGATGAAGGGGAAAAATTATTTCATCGTTGGCTTGCCGGATAATGCCATCAAAGAAAGTCTGCAGCGGGTGGAGAGCGCATTGAAAACAAATGGGTTTCTGATGCCGAGGATCAAATTGCTGGTGAATCTCGCACCCGCGAATATCCGGAAATCCGGTTCCGCTTTTGATCTTCCCATTGCTATTGGCATCCTGGCAGCCAGCGGGCAAATTAAAAATCCTTCCATATTAAAACAATTGCTCATCATGGGTGAGTTAAATCTGGACGGGAGCATTCTTCCCGTCAAAGGCGCACTCCCCATGGCTATCCAGGCGCGCAAAGAACAGTTTACGGGATTTCTGGTTCCCAAATCCAATAGTTACGAAGCGGCGATGGTGAGTCATCTTTCCATTTATCCTGTGTCTCATATCCGGGAGGTAGTTGAATTCCTGGATGGAAAAACGGCAATCGTTGCCTTAGAGACGGATCCGCGACATGATTTTTTCTCTAATCAGTTTGATTTCGATATTGATTTCCGGGATGTAAAAGGACAACAAAATATTAAAAGGGCATTAGAGATTGCCGCTGCTGGAGCGCATAACGCCATTCTCATCGGACCTCCGGGATCAGGGAAAACGATGCTGGCGAAAAGATTGCCAACGATTCTCCCTCCACTCAACCTGCCCGAAGCATTGGAAACAACAAAGATTTATAGTGTGGCGGGTAAGTTACCCTCCGGCGCAATGCTCATTTCCCGTCGTCCCTTCCGTTCGCCGCACCATACCATTTCTGATATAGCACTCGTAGGTGGTGGTGGTATTCCACAACCCGGCGAAATCTCGCTTGCCCATAATGGGGTATTGTTTCTGGATGAATTGCCGGAGTTCAAAAGAACGGTGCTGGAAGTGATGCGTCAGCCCATGGAAGAAAGAAAAGTAAATATCAGTCGCGCTAAAATGACCATCGATTTCCCCGCGAGCTTTATGCTTCTGGCTTCCATGAACCCATGTCCCTGTGGTTTTTACAATCATCCCGAACGGGAATGCAGTTGCCCACCCGGAGCGGTACAGAAATACCTGAATAAAATTTCAGGTCCCCTGCTGGACCGGATTGACCTGCATGTAGAAGTGACTCCCGTGAGTTTCGCAGCATTATCTTCGGTTCATGAAGAAGAATCCTCTTCAGTGATCAGGGAACGGGTAATGCGTGCGGGGAAAAGACAATCGGAAAGATTCCGGGATCATCCGGGAATTCATGCGAATGCCCAAATGGATAGTGCCTTACTCAAAAAGATTTGTGTATTGAATTCAGCGGGATCCGCGCTCTTAAGATCTGCTATGGAAAAATTAAACCTGTCGGCCCGGGCATTCGACCGCATTCTAAAAGTATCCAGAACCATTGCCGATCTCGCACAAACAGAAGAAATCAAAACAGAACACCTGGCCGAAGCGATTCAATACAGGAGTCTGGACAGAAAATCCTGGGCAGGTTAAAATAATGTTAATAAGTACCCCGAATAAGGTGACCAGTCAGGAAACCGGAAAAAATTAGTGCATATTATCCAGCACCATTTTTCTGCCGGGAAGGGATAAATCGGAATTCAGACCTGGTTTGAAAGAAAAAATGCTTTTAAGAATCTGCTTAGCCGTGAGGCGGATAATTCGTATATCCAGGGAAGGGCTGGCATTCCGTACATAAAATGCATCCCACTGATAACGGTGGAAAATACTTTGAAAGGTAACAGTCGGTCCGCGATATCCTTTAACCTGAGCCATTCCCGTAATACCCGGTTTAGCATAAAAGCGCAGGTCGTAATTAACAACTACTTTACTAAATGCTTCATTATCCTTTTGCATAAAAGGTCTTGGCCCTACAATACTCATATCTCCCAGCAAAACATTAATAAACTGGGGCAGTTCATCCAGACTGGTAACCCTTAAAAAGCCACCTATACGGGTTATGCGCGGATCATTAAACCTGGCCTGCTGCGAATCACAATCCTTATTCACCACCATGGTCCTGAGCTTCAGACAATAAAAAGTTTTCCCTAAAAAACCCACTCTCCGCTGTAGAAAAAAAACGGGGCCCCGGGAGTCCAATTTGATCAGCATCGCGAGTACCGGTATCAGCCAGCTCAATAAAAAAACGATGATTAAGGAAGAAATAAAAATGTCAAATGCCCGTTTGCCTGCTAAGTAGAAACCATTACGTGAAATGGTTTCTATATGGTCTGAAGAAATAACAGATCCTCGAAAATTATACAAATAGGTTCTTTTCAAAATTCCAGGCATACGATTCAAGATTTTAATGCTAAACCAAATTTCCTGCCAACCTTCTTCCGGTTTGTCCAAATTTCCTTCCAGCCC
>JAYVXJ010000665.1:0-4482 GCA_043785285.1 Chitinophagaceae bacterium | reverse complement strand
ATTTTCCAGATCGCCGGTGCTGTTTACTTCACGATTATTCCTATTCACCAGGCTGCTGTCTTTTGCCAAATATTCACTTGTAAACGAACTTTGTGTGGTCTTATGATCCTTATTTGCGTCAACATTTACCTTCAGCGTGGAGCTGGAATCCAGGTTTACTTCGTAAATGCCGATGACCTTATTTCTCAGGATGTGGTTGTGAAAGGATTCGGTTTGGTTATTGTAATAAAGTGTATCCGGCAACAGGTATTGGGAACGGGATTCGTTTTTGCCAGACAGGTCAAGATCCAGGATCTTATAATTCAGGTTAATGGATTGTTTATCCTGGTTCCATTTGTCATTATAATGCAGGCCACCCGTTTTAACGATGGGTAATCCCTGACCTCCATATTGACCATTCCAGGATTCCAGTTCATCCCTGCTATCATTGCTGATGAAATAACCCATTGTTTCATCATAATCAGCGTTGCTGGCAAAGCTTTGTCCATAACTGTTATTGTCCCGCCAGTTAAGTCCTATTGTTCCTATATTGGATAGAATGCCATAACCGGAAAACTTAAGTTTCTTTTTAAAGAGATTGAACATGAATTGATTGTTATAAAACCCGTTGGTTCCCATGCCGGCTTCCACCTTTCCGAAATAACCGTTCTTTTTATTATCCTTAAGCTGGAGATTTATTGTTTTGTTCTTTTCGCCATCGTCGATGCCGGTAAAAGCAGCCTGGTCGCTTTTTTTATCAAATACCTGCACTTTATCAACCATGTCCGCACGCAGATTCTGAGTAACCAGTGTCGGGTCATCTCCGAAAAATTCTTCACCGTCCACCAACACTTTTTTTACCGGTTCACCCTGGGCGGTAATTTTTCCATTTTTATCTACCTGGATTCCTGGTAATCGCTTGAGTAATTCCTCTACGGTTGCTCCCTGCTGCACGTGGAAGCTGTCTGCTTTAAATTCCAGTGTATCCCCTTTCATCCGGATGGCGGCCATGTTGCCGTGAACCACTACTTCCTGAAGAAGCTTGCTTTTAAGGATCATAGGAACTGTGCCCAGGTTGATTTCTGTTGAATCCACCAATTGGATTTCGGTTACATAATCGGCATAACCCGGGTAGGAAACCTTGCAAATCACATTACCGCCGCGGAGATGAGGGATTGAAAATGCACCTCTGGCATCAGCTCTTGTAAAAGTTATCAGAAAAGAATCCTTACTCTGGAGGAGCATTATGGTGCTTTGTGGAAGTGGGGTATGTTCTGAAGTATCCGATACCATCCCTTTTAAAAAGGCTTGTTGCGAGAACAGAGGCTGGCTCACCAAAAATAAAGTTGCAAAAAGGGATAATCTCATTGAATGAGCGGTAGTTTCAGAATGATGGCTAACTAAAAGTAGTGCATCCCTGATCCAATTTAAATTTTCAGCTGTTAGAATACTGTGAAAGATGTATTCGGTTTTATCGCTGATGAGTGCCCGGAAAATGTAAGGAAAAATTCAAATCTTCACCGTTTGTTGTGCCCTGTATTCATTGGGGGCGGCCTGGTAGCGTTTTTTGAATTCGCGGAAGAAATACGACTGGTTATTAAATCCCGTGCGGTGGAAAATCTCGGAGACCGTAAGCCGTGTAGTAGCCAGGAGATGCGCAGCATGTTTTAACCGGATATGTTTGATAAATTCTCCGGGCGTAATACCGGTAAGCGTTTTTAATTTACGGTATAATTGCATCCTGCTCAGGGTGAACATTTTTTCAATATGTTCTGCATTGAACTCCGGTTCATCCATGTTCTTTTCAATAAACTGCACAAGGTTACCCAGGAACTGCTTATCACTGTCTGGCAAATCCGCTTCTACCAGGGAATCCATGGCGTTTTCGTTTTTGAAAAAGTGATGCAGCTTTTGTGCCTGTTCCAGCATTTTCCGGATGCGGATTTTCAGATGTGCCGTGTGAAAGGGTTTGGCAATATAAGCATCGGCACCTACCTCATAGCCTTCCATATGTTGCTCCACTGTATCCCGTGCAGATAGCAAAATAAAAGGAATATGGCAGGTAGCGGGTGTGTTTTTAATTTTATTGCATAGCTCCAGGCCGTTTATGTTCGGCATCATCACATCACAAATAATCAGATCAGGAACTATCTTTTGCATCAGCTCAATGGCTTTTTTGCCGTCCTCTGCTTCAGATGTGATATAATCCTCTTTCAGAATGTCCTTTAGTAAATAGCGTATTTCCAATTCGTCTTCAATGATCAGAATATTTTTACGGCTGTTTCCCTGAAGTGTCTCGATAATGGCCTGCTTATTATTTTCTACCGTTGACGTGCTAATATAAGACTCCTTGTAAGAGGTGATGGCCTGAAACAAATAAGAAGGTTTCCCGGAAATGAGATGGGCTTTTTCTGCAGTTACGGGAATATGATCAGATGTTGTTAAAGGTAGGCGGACGTTGAAGCTGATCCAGCCATTTTCATTTCCGGCTTCAATACTGCCATTCAATAAACTGACCAGTTGTCTCGCAAAGGCAAGACCAATTCCTGTTCCCATTTTCTCCGTTCCGACCCTATTGGTGCCGGCAACATAGAATTTATCAAATAATTTGTTCAGCTGATCGGAGCTGAGGATGCAGCCGGAATTAGCCACCGATATTTCGAGCGAAGTATTTTGCTTATTTTCTTTTGCAGAGAAAATAATCTTTTCATTCCGCTCTGAATGTTTAAATGCATTAGACAATAGGTTGAATATGATTTTTTCCAGCTTATCCTTATCCATCCATCCGGTTATGCCAGGTGCAATGCGGATTTCATAGCCCATACTGTATTGTTCACTTAACGGTGTGAAGGGTTCAGCCAGGTTTTGCAGTAGTTCGGATATGTTCAGATAAATATACTGGTTCTTAAAAAACCCCGCTTCCACTTTCCGGAATTCCATAAGCTGATGTACCAGGTAGGTCAGCTTGGATGCCTGCTGATGGATCAGGGATAAAAAATAGGGCCTTTCCTGCCGGGCGTTTGTTGAAGCAGCTTTGTCGATAAAACGTTCTACGGAACCCATGATCAGGGTTAGCGGCGTTTGCAATTCATGCGCGATATAAGTGAAAAAGCTGATCCGGTCCTGGTGTAATTCTTCTTCCCGGGTGCGCATGGCATGTTCTACAGCCAGTTGCTGCTTGATTTCCTGTTTGTTTTTTTTGTATTTGTAAAACAGATAACCCAGCAGGGATGCCAGTAAAGCATAAACCAGAAAGGCATATGATGTGAGCCAGAAATATTGTTTAACGTTCAGATCGAGTAACGGTGTTTCCCGGGTCCAGATTCCTTCGCCATTGGACCATTTTACTTTCAGCGTATAGTTGCCCGGCATGATATTGCTATAGGTAATTTTCCCGGTGGTGCCGGGATAGTGCCAGGTTTTATCATAGCCTTCCATGAAGTAGGCATATTCACATTTCTCGGCATTTAAAAAGCTAAGCGCTTTCATTTCCAGTTCAAAGAAGTCATCTTTTCGTTCGATCGTATAAGCAAGTGAATGAACGATATCCGGCTTCAGCACTGCAAAACTGTTTTCATTGGCTGCTTTGCCACTCATCATGATGTTTGATATCAGTAAATTGGGCAGCCAGTTTGATCTCCTGATATTTTGTGGAAGGAAGAAGTTGATCCCATAGGTTCCTCCGAAAAACAACTGATTGGACTGGTCTTTCCATACAGCGCCATCACAGAATTCATTGCTTTGAAGCCCATCAATCTGCTGATAATTGGATATTTTTCCGTTTGCCGGGTCTACCTGGACCAGACCCCGGTTGGTACTTGCCCAGATATGACCCATGCCATCTTCCATGATGCCGTGAATGGTGTTGTTGGGCAACCCGGTCTCCGTGGTAAATTTTTTAAATATGGGTTCGGCAGAAGAACCTGCAGCGTTGTCGATCCAGTTCAATCCGTAGCTGGTGCCTATCCAGATCCGGTTCCGGCTGTCTTTGTAAACGGATAATACGTCGTTATTGGAGAGGCTTCCTTCGTAAGTGAAAGCCTTAAAGGTTTTGAAATTCCGCGTTTTTTTGTCCAACAGACTCAGTCCACCGTAACGGCAGCCGATCCATAATTTATTATCTCCGCCATCAGCCAGGGCATAGATGATGTCGTTAGCCGGACCGGTATTATTATTGTTGAATGCATACTGCTCCAGAAAAACTACGGAAAGATTTCCCAAAGCATCCCGGTCGATTTTCAAATGAATCAGTCCATAGCCACTCGTTCCAAGCCAAAGGGAATGGTCAGGATCCTGCAACATGGCATAAACAGAGCCGAATTCGGTATATTGATCGTGCCCCCTTATCGCAGACCATTTATGAAATTTCTTATTTTTTAAATCATAAATACCAATTCCTATACCGTCTGTTCCAATATAGATCAGATTATCCGACCCTTTTTTCAGGGAATACACGGCATTATTATCAAGCTGCTGGGGTGCTAGAAAATTTTCCCTTTGGGA
>JAYVXJ010000664.1:0-4496 GCA_043785285.1 Chitinophagaceae bacterium | reverse complement strand
AGCTAAAAAGTAACTGTCAGGTAAATGGAAATCTGTATGCTGCCAAATTGCAGATTGAACCGGCTGCCACATTCAACGGACAGTGTCATATGACGCCGGAAGAACCCAAAAATCTGAATTCAAAAACCAATTCAGAGATTCGGAAAGACGGCTTTCAGAAGACCCCTTCTTTAGCCATTTCCTGATCAGAACGTACGGGGTTTCGATCTGCCGGCAGGCGGAACGGGAATTGCTTTGCCCGCACATCCGGTTTGATTAATTTTGCATTCCAATTTTCAACCCACGCCTTCATGCAAAACAACCCGGTTCGGAAAGCATTTCTGGTTTTAGTATACCTGTTCCTGGGCTTTACTGTCCTTTTCGGAATCGGATGGATGATGCTATCCCGCAGGCCTATTGACTTTGAGGTATTACTCATTGGAAACGCGTTGTTGTTTGCAATCAGCTTTTATTCCTTTCGTTTGGGCATAAAAGCGCTGCATCATAAGAATGTACAGGTTTTTTTGCGCCTGGTATACAGTTCGCTTTTATTAAAACTCTTTTTGCTCAGCATTGCGGCATTGATCTATATTGCCCGTTTTAAACAGGAAGTGAATAAGCCGGCTCTTTTCGGATGCTTTGGCCTGTATCTTATTTACATATTCACTGAAGTGCGTTTGGTGATGCAACAGAGTAAGCAAAAAAATGCCTAAAAGGGAAGCACCACTTGATCACCTGGAAAATTACCTGCCCGAAGGCTCGTCTGCCAAAGTATATGAATACCTGCATACCTATAAAATTCACCTGACCATTACGCGCACACGGAAAACGGTGTTGGGGGATTACCGTCATGCGACCGGCGAAGACCACCACCGCATCAGCGTGAATGGGAATCTGAATAAATATGCATTTCTGATTACGCTTATTCATGAGCTGGGTCATCTCATTACCTTCCAGCATTATGGAAACCGGGTCTTATCTCACGGAAAAGAATGGAAACTGGCTTATCGCCGGGTATTGGAAGATTTTATTAAACTAAAATTATTTCCCCAGGATATCCTGGACAGTCTGTTGAAATCGCTGCATGACCTGCCTGCCAGTAGTTGCTCGGATGTGCATCTGACCCGGGTTTTAAAAAAGTATGATTCAGATAAAAGTGTTGTACTGGTAGAAGATGTGCCGGAAGGGTCACTATTTAAAACAGTAGACGGACGCATGTTTAAGAAAGGAAGGCGAATTCGAAAACGCATTGAATGTGCCGAAGTAAAGACAGGTAAAATATATCTGTTCAGTCCGGTTTATGAAGTAAAACAGGCCCGGTAGGCAAACAGGAAAGGGGGAAGATCAGGAACCAATAATGGCCATCAGTCCGTAAAGAACGATTAAGGACAGGACCACAACGGCAATAAAGGGTTTGTGCGCGGATTTCATAGTGGGTACGATTATTTTCAATGGATGGATTATTAACGTTAAGATATCATTTTTATTTTTCATTTGCAAGGGTTGTTCCCAGGGCGCGATAATTTAAGAACTTCCCATTGTCTATTGCCCTTAGCCCGTTAACTTTGAAATATGGCAGAAGCAATTGTTGAATTAAAAAATGTGAATATTTATCAGGGCGGCAATCTCATACTCGAGAAGGTGAATGTAGTTGTGAATAAGGCTGAGTTTGTTTACCTGGTAGGTAAAACCGGAACCGGGAAATCGAGTCTCCTTAAAACCATGTATGGCGATCTGGTGCTGAAGGAAGGAGAGGGAGTAGTGGCTGGTTTCAATTTAAAGGAAATGACCTGGAAAAAAGTGCCTTATCTCCGCAGAAATCTGGGGGTTGTATTTCAGGACTTTCAATTGCTCACCGACCGCAACGTAAATGATAATCTCAAATTTGTTCTCCGGGCCACAGGTTGGAAGGATGAAAAGCTGATGAATGAAAAGATCGGCGATGTGCTGGATAAAGTAGGATTAAAATCAAAAGGATTTAAGATGGCCTATGAAATGAGTGGCGGGGAACAACAACGGGTGGATATTGCGCGCGCTTTATTAAATTCTCCCAAACTCATTTTGGCAGATGAACCCACCGGCAACCTCGATCCGGAAACCTCCGATGAGATTATGCAGCTGTTATTTCAGATCTCCAAAGAATACGGGACTACGGTGATCATGGCAACACATGATTATCGGGTTGTTCACAAATTTCCGGCTAGAACAATAAGAACAGAAAAAGGAAGGATTTTCGACAATGCTACCATATCCGTTCAATAAGCTTGACAGCGGACAGGTGATTGTCAAATTGGTTAAGCAGTTTTTCCTGGCGGAATTGTAAATCCAGGAAGGTGAAAGGCCTTTCATAAAGCGTTGCAATCACTTCCTTGAATTGTTCAGCTTCATGGGCAACATGACAGACTTCTTTCAAACCGGTACCTTCCACCGCTTCTTCATTCACAACGCAATGACGTCCGTTAAAAAGGGCATTCAGCAATTTCAATTTAATGCCGGTGCAATTGAAAGACGGGATCACGTGTAATTGGGCCTTGGCAATGATATCCTGGAGTTCAGGACCAGTAGGGTCGGAAATGATGCAGGCATGACGGCATTGTGCTGCCAGGCGGCGTAAATGGGAAGATGGTTTTTTTCCCGCAATGACAAATGGTAATTCCAGATCGTCGAAAACATTATCCAGCAGCCAACACACTGCTTTCTCGTTTTCTTCCACAGATAAATTGCCATGGTAGAGACAATAACAACCGGTTCCCTGTGGGGATTCAATACTTTGATAAGGCAGAAAGACCGGGATGACCAGCACCTCTTTTGCTTGATAAGATGCCTTTGCTGTTTCAGCATCTGATTTGCTTACAGCCAGTAAGGGCCAACGCGACGCTATTCGTTGTTCGTATTTTTTAAGCACAGAACTTTCATGCAGGTAGTATAATTTTTTAAACCACGAGGAAGTGCAACTGGCGAGTTGTTTATAATACACCGATTCCACATTGTGCAGACGAAGAAATACTTTCCGGTTGGCAAAACGTGCATCATTCATGAGATAGGTGCAATGAACACCTTCCAGAAGAACCGGGAATTCATCTTCCAGTAATCTTTCCAGTAATTCGGGACTGGAACGCGAACAAACGATGTAGGGAAGTTGATGCGAAAAACCCTTGTGCCCGGTGCGGCGTGGATAGTAATACACTTTTTCACAATAGTCATTCAACACGGGTTGTTCACCTCTTCCGTATTCAAAACAATGCAGATGTATACGAATCCCTTCTTCATGAAGCGTCCTGATCTTATAAAATAAATCGAATACGCCTCCGTAATCCGGTGGGTACGGAACGTCGTGGCAAACAATATGAAGATTTTTTTCTGGCACGTGATACTTAATAAGTAACCGAATCGCTTTCTACTTGTTTAAAAATGTCAATGATTATTTTACTTTCATTCTCCCAATTCAATTCCTCCCGCACCAACCGGGTATTTTCTTTCCATTGTTCCCATTGTTCGATATGCTGAAAAATTTCTTTGATTTTCTGGGCAATATGTTCGGGATGATGATCTTCTATATAGGTTCCAACCTGATAGTGATTGATGATCCGTTCCTGCTCCACCAGCCTGCTGGCGAGTACGGGAACGCCCGCATGCAGGTATTCGAATAATTTATTCGGCAGGCTATAGCGATGATTAATTATGGAGGGCTTATCAATCGAAAACCCTAAATGCGCCTGCCGGGTAAAATGATCCAATACGGCAAAAGGAACTTTGGGGATCAGGGTGATTTTCTTCTGAAGATTATTTTGCTCCACCATTTTTTCCAGAACGGGGAAAATATCGCCTCCACCAATAATCACGAGATGAAATTGGGATTCCTCCAGGAAAAGCATGGAAAATACCAGTTCTTCCGCCCCGCGATGGGCGTTTAATCCGGCTCCCTGCAAAAGGAGGATCCGCTTGTTGTGCGGGATTTTCTGGTCGATTGAAGCAATCCAGTCTTTTTCTTCGGGAGTAAGTTCCTGGTGATTGTTTTCTTTGAATGGCAGGTTTCTGACCACCGAAAGCTTTTTATCATAATCACGCCGGTACAGGTTACGCACGGAATCACAAACAGTAAAGATGTATTTTAACCGGTGAAAGATCATTTTTTCAATACCTTTCCAGATGCTTCGCCGGATGGGCTTTTGATCCAGCCCGGCCATTCCCAGAAAATACTCATGGCTGTCGTAAACCAACGGCTTCTTCCGAAGCCAGGCTGCGAGTTGGGTAGCCGGCATAACATCCAGATCATTTCCCAGATATATATCGCCTTTTTGAAAAAGGAGCCAGCAAAACAGCCGGATATTGAATTCTGCATAGAACAAAGCTGTTTTACGGAACAGTAATTTAAACCTATGTGTTTGATAATCACGCTCTTTTAGCCAAAGGCTATCTTTTCGGCGGGAACCCGCCAGCAACACCCGATAGCCCGCATCATGCAGCGTCTGACAAATTTTATGGACCCGATAGTCGGTAACAAGGTCTGAAATAAC
>JAYVXJ010000663.1:0-4501 GCA_043785285.1 Chitinophagaceae bacterium | reverse complement strand
TCCGGCCTAGTCCACCGGTATTCCCACGGGACAACCAGCCTTGGCGGTAGCCCAAAAAGCCTTTCTTGTCCTTGATCCACTCCCCACCGACTCGTGCGGAAAGCTTCAAAATGTCTGTTCGTTTAACTTTTACGTATCGATATTTAAATATTCAACTGTGGTTGTATAATTATAAAAAAAATTGGAAAATTATATTTTACTAATGTTGTAGAAAAAAATCGTGTTGTTAAAAACGATTTTTTTTTCTGTATTACGGTATATTAAATTGTAAATAAAATGTTAACTTTAATTGTGCCTAAAAAGACAATACAAAATATTAAAAATATTATACAAAACCAATGTGAATTCAACAAATATTCAAATAACTGAAACCAAGAGCTTGATTTTGTTCGCACTAAGCAAGCGGGTATAATTGTGTTTAAGAGCGTGTGTCAATGTGTTAAATAAATTTGGTTAAAAATAATTGTCCATCTGGTGAAAATTTTTACAAATGAATAAAACTAACTAAAAAAATTAAAAACAAACAAAAAAAATATTTCACGTTAATTTTTCTAATCCTAAAGAAATATGGAGATATGGAGATTTACTTAAGACGCATAAGGAGAAGAATTAATGAGGAATTTCCGATTGCAAAATTTCTATTTATATTCTTTAATTTCATTTATTAATGCAGCCCATAGAATACTGTCGTCAGCGAGTTATAACTGACCTGTGCGCAGGAAGACAATAAAAAAACGGCCAGCGGGACCGTGCAAAATTTCATTAATGTTTGTTTTTTCATGCATAGCATTTTAAGAGAACCGGATATTATCAGATGAATAAATAGTATCGTAGTCGTCAATCAGAATAGCTTCTATGTCCTTTAGCTGGTTTATCATATCCATTCCGGCTTTAATTCCCATAATCATAACGGGGGTTGCCATTGCATCAGATATTTCAGCATTAGGTGTAATGATGGTTACACTTTTTATACCCGTAACCGGAAGGCCTGTTCTCGGATTAATGGTATGTGAATATTTCTTCCCGTTGAGCGTAATATATTTTTCGTAATTACCCGAAGTAGCAATGGCCATATCCGTGATATTCATGTAAGAGAATACCTGTCCTGCCGCATTGGGATTAACGATACCGATTGTCCATGGCTTTCCGTTTGGCTGATAGCCCCAGGAGGTCAAATCACCGGAGGCATTTACAATACCACTTTCAGCGCCCATCTCTTTCATAACCTGTTTTGCCCTTTCTGCTGCATACCCTTTACCAATGCCCCCAAACCCGACGCGCATCCCTTTTTCTTTTAAAAATACCGTTGACTTTTCTTCGTTCAGCATGATATTCCGGTAATTGATCAGCCTCACCATTTTATGTGCCGTTTTCTTGTCAGGAAGCGATTTCATATTTATATCAAAATTCCATAACCGTTTATCCACCGATCCATAAGTTATATCAAATGCTCCTTGTGTTATGCGCGATATTTTTATCGAACGCTCTATAAGCTCATATGTTTCCCTGCTTACTTCAACCGGAACTACCCCTGCGTTTTCATTGATACGGCTCGTTTCACTGTCATTGCTGAAGGTAGTTAACAACTTTTCTATTCGTTGTATTTCATTAATGGCAGCATCAATGCATTCATCTGCCCAAACAGCATTATCGGCAACGACGCATATTTCAAACTTGTTGCCCATTAATTTTAATGCCCTTTTATGAATGATTCTTTCAGATATGCATTTACCTGTCAGCATCGATAATAGATTTAACCTGTTTCACGAATGCTTCCGGCTTTACATTTGGATAACCATCCCAATACTTTATGATTTTACCATTGGCATCCAGCAAAACGGTAAAGGGAAATTTACCCTGGGAGTTATATTGATCAGCCATTTTATTATTTAAGTCTTGCTGTTTAGAAGGCAATTGATTTTTTTTCTTCCGTGGAAAATCTGCATTTACTAATACCAGGGTTGTATCCGCAAAACGTTTAAACGATATGGCATTAAAAATCTCATTGTGCATTTGTATGCACGGACCGCACCAGTCGGAACCAGAGAAATTGAGTAATATGTATTTGTGATCTTTTTTGGCTAGCTGTTGTGCTTCATCCAAATTATAATGCCATTCTATAAAGGAAATACAGAAAAAGGACATTAAAATAAAAAGCAATTTTTTCATTCTATTTTAATCTGAAAGTTACCTATTCAAACAAGGTATCACATTAAACAACTAACGGGTGGATAACCTTAAAAGTTGCTTTTATTTTTTTAAAAAGTAGTATAATTTAGTTATCGGCCCCTTAACAACTGAATAACAACTACTAATTGTTCCTCGTTTTATGCAGCCAGAGTTCTCCTCAGTCAATAATGAATTACGCCTAGGGATTGTTTATCAAAACGGAAGCTGTTTTCCGGATTTCAGGAGCAACCGGTGCTACGCCGGTTTATATCAATGAAATTAACAGCCACATGAGTAAACTGGGCCTTGATACCAACGCTGCGCCCGTTGTGGCTTATGTTGCGGCGCTCCTTCCTCCACCGATCCAACCCTGCTTAACTATTGGAAGAATAGATCACCTGCGCAGCAGTTGGGTTTTTCCCTTCAGAGACAATCCGGAGACGTGGATGAAACAATGTATATTGATGATGTGATTTTCATTAAATAAAAATGATTGTTAAAAAGAAGAGGAACCGAGAACAAAATCTCCGGTTACGCCCGGCTCATTATTAGTTCCAAATAAGGTAAATTCAAATCGATAAAATACCCGTAACTTGTAAAAGTAGTCTGGAGTTTCATTTCCGGCAATACAGATTTTATCATTTAATTGTTCTTTACTTATGGCTTTTATTGATGAGGTTCTTCAAAAACCTTCATATGGTTGGATGGATGCGCAGGGATTGTTGATAAAGCCAACTATCCGTCAGTTGTTCACCGAAGCGTTTTTACGTATTAATATTTTTAAAAGCAGAAAAAACTGGATTTCCCTTATCAGTTGGCTTATGGCTGCCTGCATGCTGCCGTTTTTTCTCGTTTTCTTAATTGATTTCCTTAATTGGAAATGGGTAATTGTATTGATCATTTATGCGATGATCGTTATGAGTACGCATGGAACCATCTGGCTTCACCGGTTCTGCACCCATAAATCGTATCGCTTCAGTAATAAAATCTGGCGATTCATCACTCAAAATCTGGTGATAAAAACTTTTCCTGAAGAAATCTATGTGGTTTCTCATCATGTACATCATGTTAAGTCCGACCAACCCGGTGATCCGTACAATCCACAGGGAGGATTCATGTATTGCATGCTTTCCGATGTTAATCATCAGAGTATTTCAAAAAATCTGAGCAAAGAAAAATTTGAGCGCATTCGTCATTTCATGGAACATACAGGAGTGGCGCTCAATTCTTATGAACAATATCAAACCTGGGGATCAGTATCCAGACCATCCTATGTGATCGGGATCTGGCTACTCAACTGGACTGCCTGGTATACCCTGTTTTACGCTATCGGCGGAAATGCATTGGCTTGTAGTTGTTTCAGCGGCGCTTTTTTATGGTTTGTACTGGTAAGGGCCTTTAACTACACCGGTCATGGCAAAGGGAAGAATAAGCACGTGGAAGGAATTGACTATGACCGCTCTAATTTGTCCATCAATCAAACCCGGCCAGGCATGTTTTCCGGCGAATGGCATAATAATCATCACCTCTTTCCAGGAAGCGCCAGGGCAGGCTTTTTACCCTATCAACTCGATCTGGCCTGGATCTATATTTACAGTCTGTTTAAGCTCGGGATGGTCTCCTCTTACAAAGATTCTAAAAAGGAGTTCTTAAGCAGGTATTATAATAAGCGTCCTTAAAAATTCTTATACTGAAATCAGATGCCCACGCAGGCATTTTTTATTTCATGGGCTTTGTAGGATTGATGTTAAATGCCTTTTATCCGTTTCCAAAATGCCTCCACAGCATTCCAATCCCATTTCTCAAATCTTCCCCGCTGCACCACTAATTTGTTGTCTTCAGGAAACTGCAGGTAGTAATGAAAAACAAATTTCTCTTTTGGATTTTGCCATCCAATGATCTGGCCAAAACGCAAATCATTAAATACCAGCGTATCGTTCCATTTTTCAACCGTATAAAATTGTTTTGAAAAGCGGATTAATTTTTGAAGGTCTTCATGATTAGCTATTGGTTTGAGCAGCGCGTCGTTTCTGGGGAAATATTGAAGATTAATTTTCTTTTTACTATCCAGTAAGGAACGATAACCAACATAATAGCCACTATCATTTCCCGCCACTACATACCACAACCAGTTTTGGAAAGGCGCCGGTGTGGTAAAATACCGTTCATGAGGGATATGTTGAATGGCAAAAATAGCCTTCACATCCTGGTTGATTTTTATTTTATTAACCGTGCAGTAGCTGAGATAAAGGAATGGAATAAGTAAGCCAAACTTCCACCAGAATTTTCTTTTGGAGCTGTATGGGTTTAAAATGACCAGCATAATAAAGGC
>JAYVXJ010000662.1:0-4502 GCA_043785285.1 Chitinophagaceae bacterium | reverse complement strand
AAGCAACCCAACAATCCCGGAAAATCCTTGCAGACGCCCAGCTTTCAGCAGAAACCCTGAAAAAAGAAAAGCTTCTCGAAGCTAAAGAAAGGTTTGTGCAGTTAAAATCCGAGCACGACAAGGAAGTATTGGATAAAAACCGCAAACTCAACGACTCCGAGCTGCGGATCAAACAGAAAGAACAGGGCATTAACCAGCGCCTGGATTCGCTGGACAAGCAGGGAAAAGAGAATGAGGCCATTAAGGAAACCCTGAACCGCCAGATTGAAGTGGTTAATCATAAACGTACCGAGCTGGAAAAACACCAGGAGGAGCATATCCGGCGTCTGGAAAAGATTGCTGCGCTTACCGCTCAAGAAGCCAAAACCCAGCTCATCGAAAGCCTTAAAAATGAGGCCCATACGCAGGCCCTGGCCCTGCAACAGGAAATTATTGATGATGCCCGCCAGAAAGCTAACAAAGAAGCCCGTAAAATCATTATTCAAAGTATCCAGCGTACTGCCGCCGAACAGGCTATTGAGAACTCCATCACCGTCTTTAACCTGGAAAGTGATGAGATCAAAGGCCAGATCATCGGCCGCGAAGGACGCAATATCCGGGCACTGGAAGCCGCTACCGGCGTAGACCTGATCGTAGATGATACCCCGGAAGCCATTGTACTTTCTTCCTTCGACCCGCTGCGCCGGGAAATTGCCCGTCTTTCCCTGCAAAGACTGGTGGCTGATGGACGAATCCATCCGGCCCGTATTGAAGAAGTGGTGGAGAAAACCCGCCGCCAGATAGAAGAACAGATTGTGGAAATTGGTGAAAGAACCGTGATTGAACTCGGTATTCACGGACTACATAAAGAACTCGTCAGGATCGTGGGTAAGATGCGGTTCCGCTCTTCCTACGGACAAAACCTGCTGATGCATAGTCGCGAAGTAGCCAACCTCTGCGCCATCATGGCCGCAGAGCTGGGTATGAACCCGAAACTGGCTAAACGCGCCGGGTTATTACACGATATAGGTAAGGTTCCGGATGAAGAATCCGAACTGAGCCACGCCCTCCTCGGGATGAAGATCGCTGAAAAATATGGTGAAAACCCAGCTGTGGTAAATGCCATCGGCGCTCACCATGATGAAGTGGAAATGCAATATGTGATCGCTCCAATTATCCAGGCCTGCGACGCCATCAGCGGAGCCAGACCAGGAGCCAGACGCGAGATCATGCAGCAATATATTCAGCGGATCAAGGACCTGGAAAACCTGGCACTCACCTATCCGGGTGTTGAAAAAGCATATGCGATCCAGGCAGGTCGGGAATTGCGGGTAATCGTGGAATCGGATCGGGTTTCCGATAGCGATAGTGATAAACTGAGTTTTGAAATTGCACAGAAAATACAAACCGAAATGACGTATCCGGGACAAATCAAGGTAACCGTGATCCGGGAAAAGAGGGCTGTAAATGTGGCGCGATAGGCTCCCGGCAATAGTTTTTGAATTTACCCGAAACCTGGTTAGCTTTGCCTCCCCAAAAATCATGTTATGAGCACGGCAGTTGAATATATCCACGAACAGTTAACCGCAAAAAAAGAACTCCCTAAATTCAAAGCAGGGGACAACATTACGGTTAACTATAAAATTATTGAAGGTAACAAGGAGCGTATCCAGAGCTTTAAAGGAGACGTAATCAAACGCCAGGGCGTAGGCCAGACGGCTACTTTTACCGTGCGTAAGATTTCCGATGGTATAGGCGTGGAAAGAACATTCCCTTCCTTTTCCCCTCATATTGAATCTGTGACGGTGAACAAGGTTGGCCGTGTTCGCCGTGCGAAACTCTTTTTCCAGAGAGAAAGAAGCGGAAAGAGTGCCCGTATCAAAGAAAAAAGAATCGTTTCCTGATTTTTATAAATCACCTGTTAATGATCTGGCGGAAGAACAATCCTTCCGCCTTTTTATTTTCAAAGGATTATCTTTACGGCATTAAATGATAAGACTATGTTCAGCCATTTCCTGCAGCGGTTGTTCCTGATATCAGCACCAGGCGGATCAGAATGGATACTGATTGTCGTTGCTGTTTTGATTCTTTTCGGAGGAAAAAAGATCCCTGAATTTATGCGCGGAATCGGTCGCGGCATGCGGGAATTCAATGATGCCAGGAACAATGTGAAAAAAGAATTTGAAGATGGGATGAATGAACCGAGAGAAACAACTCCATCGGCAGCATCAACCCAAACACCAACCCAAACACCAACCCAAACACCAACATCAACACCTACTCAACCTTCTGCCACAAACAGCAGCAACTAACAAACCTTAGCCTGTTCAGCTCATCTTTGTAAGTACCGTTGTTCCTGTAGCCAACACGCTTGTTTACCTTTTCCTCCATACATGAATATCAACAGGCCCTTCTTACAGGATCTCTCTCCTGCAGGGAAACAGTCAATTATTACCTGGAAAGAATTCAGCGACTGGCCCATTTAAATGCCTTTGTGCAGATTTACGCGGAGGAAGCGCTTTCCACCGCCGACCGGCTCGATCAGGAACGGTCAGCAGGGAAGCCGGCCGGAAAACTCCATGGCGTGGTCATTGGTATTAAAGATGTGCTTTGCTACAAGGATCATCCCGTAACCGCTTCTTCCCGGATTCTGGAAGGATTTAATCCCCTGTATAACGCTACCGCAGTGGAATGGCTCCTGAAGGAAGGCGCTATTATTCTGGGGCATCTGAACTGCGATGAATTTGCCATGGGTTCCAGCAATGAGAATTCCGTCTACGGGCGGGTACAGAACGCCCTGAACGCCGACCTGGTTGCCGGGGGTTCTTCCGGGGGTTCCGCGGTAGCCGTTCAGGCCGGCCTTTGCATGGTATCCCTGGGAAGCGATACCGGAGGCTCCGTACGTCAGCCGGCGGATTTTTGTGGCGTCATTGGTTTAAAACCGACTTATGGACGGGTTTCCCGTTATGGCCTGATTGCCTATGCTTCTTCCTTTGACCAGATCGGCATTTTTGGGAGAACGATAAAAGATGTCGCCCTGCTGCTGGAAGTGATTTCCGGATTTGATCCAAAGGACAGCACCTCTTCCCGCCGGTGCGTTCCTGATTTTACCGCCGGCTTAAGCGATCCTGCTCCCAGATACCGTATTGCCATACTGAAAGAGGCCCTGCAGCACCCATCCCTGGATCCGGAGATCCGCGACCAACTGACCGGGTTTATCAGCGAACTGAGGTCAGCCGGCCACCTGGTAGAGGAAATATCATTCGATCTGATGGATTATATTGTACCGGCCTATTATATTCTTACCACGGCTGAAGCTTCTTCCAATTTATCCCGCTTCGATGGGGTCCGTTACGGACAAAGAACCCCTGATCAGGGAGCCGGTTACCCCGATTTTTATCTGAAAACCAGGTCGGAAGGTTTCGGCAAAGAAGTAAAACGACGGATCCTGCTCGGAACCTTTGTATTGAGCTCCGGGTACTATGAAGCTTATTTTACCAGGGCCCAGCAAATAAGAAATAGTTTAACAGCAAGAACAAGGTTGATATTCAATCAGTTCGACATAATTCTCACACCTACAGTCCCAACCACCGCTTTTCGCGCCGGAGAAAAGATTTCTGATCCGGTAGCGATGTATCTCGCTGATTTATATACAGTTTACGCAAATCTGGTGGGCATCCCGGGCATTTCTTTACCCCTTTTTCGGCATTCAAATGGCATGCCTTTTGGTATGCAGGCTATGACAAACCGATTTCTGGAATTATCTTTACTCCAGTTCTCCAATGAATTGATGCAGCAATATAAGTCCTACGAAATCCCGACTTTATGAAAACCGGATCCACGAGCTACTATGTCCGGTAACTACAATCCGCAATCCATCCCTTGAAAAATTTATGAGCCGAATTTTCCGGTTTATAAATCTTTAAGCATTACGAGATGAAAAGACTTTTATTGTCAGGCATGGCTATTATTGGTCTTGTGCTGAGTACCCAGGCAAACGCTTTAAAGAGAGACAAAACGTTCGTTGCATTTTATTTACCAATCGACACCAGTGATGTTAAGAATGGCCTTAACGACCTGTTTCTGACCTCGGTCAACGGAAACAATGGTGTTAAACTAAATCCCCATGCGATTAATTACGTGAAGGATTTTATGATGAAGAATAAGAAAGATCTGGAGGATATTAAATCCCGGGGTCATTCTTACTTACATCTGATAGATGGTATTTTGAATCAATATCAGCTTCCTGCGGAGCTTAAATACCTGGCTGTAATTGAATCCGGGCTCAAACCTACGGCAGTCTCCTGTGTCGGCGCTGCTGGTCCCTGGCAATTGATGCCCGCTACTGCCCGTCTCCTTGGCCTTAAAGTGAACCACCGGGTGGATGAAAGAAAGAATTATCGTAAAAGCACTAAAGCTGCAGCCGTTTACCTGCGGGACTTGTATTCCGAATTTGGAGACTGGCTATTGGTGATTGCCGCGTATAACGGTGGGGAGGGCAATGTTTACCGTGCTGTCAAAAA
>JAYVXJ010000661.1:0-4533 GCA_043785285.1 Chitinophagaceae bacterium | reverse complement strand
AAAAATGCGCAGAATTACACATGCCGGTTAGCGTACATGTTGCTGAGGATGCATGGATGTATCTTGCTGCTGATTCTGCAAATGATGGATTGATGAATGCCGCAACATGGAAAGTAGATTTATCGAAGAAAGGGATTTTAAATCATGACCAGTTGATAACGACATTGGAGAACGCTGTAAAGGAAAATCCAAAAACGATTTTTATCGCCTGTCATCTTGCCAATTGTTGTTCAGATCTTCATGTGTTGGCAAGGCTGTTCGATACCTATCCGAATCTGTGGGCCGATATAGCGGCACGCTATGGCGAAATTGCGCCTGTGCCCCGGTATACAAAGGCATTTATGGAAAAATATGCCGATAGGCTTGTCTATGGAACTGATATGGGTACTTCTCCCGACATGTATCGCAGCACCTTTCGCATTCTTGAAACGGAAGATGAACATTTCTACGAACAGGCGTTCTTCAATTATCATTGGCCATTATACGGCCTTGCATTATCGGATGAATTGTTGAAAAAATTATATTACGATAACGCCAAAAAAATTTTAGTGCGTTGATAGATTATGGGCAGGTATAAAAGAAGCTAATCTGTACTTGGGGCTATAATTATAGACGGGGCTACCGATCGGGCCAGATCCGGAATGTTCTTATCTTTCACCCGAACGGTGGGGAGCAAAGATCGGGTTGGCAATGCCGTTGAGGTCATACACGATTTTACCTGCGCGGATGGTCATTTCGGCTTCCAGTTTTTTATCCCCTTCTATTTTCTGACCTACATAATCAAAAAAGCCAAATTTACCCGTGCGCAGGTGGAGAATGGCAACATCGGCTTCAGCGCCTACAGAAAGATTGCCCAATTCCGTATGTTTTATTTCCTGGGCCGGGTTCCAGGTGGAAGCCCTGATCACCGCATTAAGATCCATGCCCATGGCGAGGAACTTGGACATTACATTCAACTGGTCTTTCATCGCATTGTTCATGCTGCCTGTATGAAGGTCGGTGCTGATGGAACTGGGCGGGAAACCTTGTTTCAGTGCGGGAATAGCCTGGGTAAAAGCAAAGCTGATCCCTCCATATCCAACATCAAAAAAGATCCCTCTTTTCCGGGCTTCCCTTACAAAGGGTTTTACCTGCCAGTTAATAGTGTCCACGATCGATTCACGGCTACTTAACTGTCCATAGCAATGGGTAAAAATATCACCCGGCCTCAGGTGTTTCATAAAAAGCTCTTCAATGGAAAGTGCGGGACGGCTTCCTCCGAAATCAACCATCACCGGAATGTTAGCGATCTTTCCGGCTTCTACCGCCTGGTCTACTGCTGTCCAGTCCGGCCCTTCGAAATGCGCCACTTTAATACCCACTACAATAGTTGGATAGGCCCTTGCCAGCATGGCGGTGAGTCTTCCATCCATGTCGCCTGGATTCTGTTCATAAGGACCTCCCCGCATTCCTTCCCCCACAATATTCAACATTACTAAAATCCTTGTCTGGGAATTGTCAATGATATTTTTTTTGAACAAAGCAAAGCTCCTCCATCCTGAGCTACCGGCATCCACCACTGTAGTAACCCCGGTGCGGAAAGTAAACCCGTCCGGTGCAATGGCAGAAAGCCCATTGCTGAGATAGTGGTCCGGCTCGGTGCCAAAGAAATCGTGGGTATGGATATCGATCAGCCCGGGAGTAACAAACAATCCGTTTGCGTTCACTACCTGTATGGCTTTTGCAGTTTCGATTTTTTTTGCAACGGCGGTGATCTTACCCTCCTTGATGCCGATATCCATAACGGCATCGATATTATTCCTGGGATCAATCACATGGCCTCCCTGGATAACGATATCGAATGATTGTCCGTAGCTGAAAAAAGAAATCAGAAACAAAGCAGCGAAACTGAATACTATTTTTCCCATGCTGTTTTCTTTATGGATAAATAATCAATGTTTTTTTGAAGTTGACTTACGGTTAGCGCCGGCTTTTGAAGGCAACGTGATCTTCCAGATATGGCCTCCCCTTCCTCCATACTCAATCACATAGGCAATATTGCCAATGAGCACAGCATCGGTGGGCTGCCGGAATCCATCCACGATGCGGGTGGTATGCATCGTAAAGTTGTCCATCTCCTTATCATAGGTCATATCCAGATGCAACAGGTCCGATCCTTCAGCCGTGAAGGCATGCATCATCGCTTCATTCCTGCCCAGGGAATAACGGATCACGAATCCATCACCCCGGAAATCATCCGAAAGCACATTTTTAGTATCGAAAAACAAACCCAGTGGTGATGAATGTGGCGTGAAGGTACTAACGGCAACGCCTGTCTGATCACCGTCCAGCACCTTCCCTGAATGTCCACGGTATTCATTGGCATCAGGGCCCATATTCTGAACACCGGCGGAAAATTTTATCCCTGGAGGAATTTTCGGAAAAGTGGAATCATCATAGTAATAATGCACCCGCCAGGAATGCGAATATGGATTGATGAAGGAGTCCGTGGCCGGATCCGGTTTCCATCCCGGGAATTGCTGGGGATTTTCAACTCCCCCCATGATCCAGGGAAATCCATAATGATGATTCTGCCTGATCCAGAACATATCTTCCGGAAAATCATAGTCGGAAGAGTTGACTACCGCAAAAAGATTACCCGAACCGTCAAAAGCCATATCAAAGGCATTTCGAACGCCTTCCGCATAGAGCCAGCCCCCGGCCCTGAGCGTTGCCGTATCCAAAGGCAATACCAGGTCCTTTGTATCCATGGGAAACCTGAAAATTTTGGAAGTGAGGGCATTGTCTCTGGCATTGGGATAAAGGCCTCCATTGTCCTGGATTTCGCCGTGATCGGTTCTGGCACCACTGTTCACAAAGATATATTTGCCATCCGGACTTACAGCCAGCGCATTCCAGCCATGGTCATAAATGGTTTTATTTGTTCCATATTCCGGTGTGGTGAACACAACTGACATCTGAGGCGGACCTGATTTCCCGAATTCGAAACGGACCATTCTTCCGCTCGTTCCTTTTTTATTGTTCAGGTCAACATTGCCGCAAAGGAAAAGGGTATTCCTGTTCCAGATAGCCCCCTGCAATCTTCCAATACCATGATCTGCAGCGGTCAGAATCTTCACGGAGTCGGGATGACCGCTGTTGAGATTCCTGATCTGAAATACATCGCCATCAAAGCTGGTGTAATAAAGGTCTCCACTTACCGGGTTCTGCAAAAGGCGCACAGCCACGGGCCCGACATTCATCAAATGTTCGATCTTAATATCCGGACGTAAGGCCCTTGGTGGAACGACGGCTTCCTGCCTGGAGGAAAAACCTTTGATATAGGCAACCAGCGACCAGCGTTGTTCATCGGTGAAAGCGGTTTTGAAGGAAGGCATGTTGCCCCTGCCTGTATTGATTTTCCAGAACAGGGCTCCCATGGGTTCCTTTTTTACTTTTTCTGAGTGGAAATTGGCAGGTTTCTGCCCCTGACCCTGCCCCGCTCCTCCATCTCCATAACCCTGCGCCCCATGGCAGGACACGCATTGCAAGGCGTATAACTCCATACCCTTTTTTTGTGCCAGATCGAAGTCTTCAAAGCCAGGTCTGAGCTTTTCTGCCTCAGGAGGAGCAATCCATTCCTTACTCAGGTCATCGGGTTCTTTTTTGGCAGACTTGCAACGGGAAAGCCCTGAAAAGAAAAAAACCGCTAACGAGTAGGCTGATACTATCGCAATTGCTTTATTGATTTTAAACTTTTTTGTAAACGGATCTGGGCTTGAGTTCATTATTTTATTGAATTGGTTTAATCCAAAAAATGAATGGATTGCTTTTAAGAAGTTGATGGTTGATGGATCTCAGGTGCGGCGTTACGCATAAAGTCCATCAACCATCAACGATAATATTCAGGTAGTAAATCTTTCATGCTAAGGCAAGGGCAGCGGAAAGTTCTTCTTTCAATCTTTTTGCTACCATTTTTTCCTGGCCAGCTCTCATCACCCATACAGTAATATGGATGCCCTTGTCCTCATGCCCCATCACTTCGATGGATGGATCCCCTTTCCTCAATCTTTCCTGCAGATCTTTTACGGTAAGCCGGCCGGTATCCCATAACAATTCCAGCGTGGGCGTGATATTGCCCAGTTTGGGCACAAACACCCTTGTGGTTACGCCTTTAACCGATTTGGCAGCATTTTCAATAATGGCGACATTGGTTTCCCAAATCTTCCATTCTGCTTCATGGTCATAGTTGATGTAATGCTGCAGCGCCGCATACATGCCAAAGATCTCTTCTTTGTTTACCTTCATTCCTCTGCCGATATTCGCACCACGGGGAGGCATATGCAATCTGGCTGCAGCGACGATATCCCTTTTCCCCATCAGCAGTCCCGCACTTTGCGGACCGCGAAGAGCTTTCCCTCCGGAGATTACCACAAAGTCAAAACCCATGTCGTTGAACTTCCAAAGGTTTGAAACCGGCGGAACATCTGCAGCAATATCAATAGAAGTAGGTATGCCATGCTTTTTGCCTAAGGCTACCCATTCCTCGTGCAT
>JAYVXJ010000660.1:0-4537 GCA_043785285.1 Chitinophagaceae bacterium | reverse complement strand
GGATATCGCCGGATTGGCATGATGGCATATGAAACCGGACTACCTCACATGCAGGAAAGAATCAGGGGATATAGTGCTGCGTTGAAGGCCAATGGAATCCGGGGTAAGCGAAACTGGTTGCAAAAAGCCGGCTATACCAATCTGGTTAATGATGTACAGAATGGGCTTCGGAAAGTACTGAAGGGTAAGGATGCTCCGGATGCGTTCTTCTTTGCCACTAACTCGCTGGCTGTATCCGGATTAAAATATATTTACCAGGAAGGCATCCGGGTTCCGGAAGAACTGGGTATTATCAGTTTTGATGAAAGCGATGCGTTTGATTTTTTTTATGCGCCGGTGACCTATGTTCGGCAAAGCATTGAAGATATTGGAAAGTGTGCGCTGAAGCTGCTGATGAATCAGATGAAGAATCCCAGCGGGAAAAAGGAGCAGGTCATTATAGCTACCAAACTGATCGTTCGCAAAAGTAGTGCCCGGCCGGAGATTAAAACCACTAAATAAACGATAGCCATGCTTAGAAAACATATTTCATTTATTCTTATTACTGGCACTATGATAACAAGCGGATGTACCGATCTTTCTTCGGGCAAGGAAAGCAAAGGAGATTCTACGTATTCAAAAGGAAGCTTCGGGTATGACCTTTCTTTTTTAAAATCGCATGATGACATCATTGTACTTTCCGATACTGCGGATCAGGCCAAACTGATTGTTTCCCCTAAGTATCAGGGGAAAGTATTTACTTCTACTGCGGATGGAGATAAGGGGCAAAGCTTTGGCTGGATCAATTATAAAGCATTCACCGGAGCACTAAATGCGCATATGAATGCATATGGTGGGGAGAACCGTTTCTGGCTTGGCCCTGAAGGCGGAAAATATGCACTCTTTTTCCCCAAAGGAAGTAAGATGGATTTTGATAACTGGAAAACGCCGGCTGCCTTTGATACGGAAGCCTGGAACGTGGTTTCGAAAAACCAACAGCAGGTTAGTCTTCAGAAAAATATGACCCTGACGAATTATGCCGGATCGGATTTACAGATTGATGTAGCGCGTATCATTTCCATCATTCCCCGGGGCCGGATGTTTTCCATACTCAGCCTGGAGCCGGATGATGCTGTGAAAGCAGTGGGTTATGAAGCTCAGAATAAAATCACCAACACGGGTAAATCATCCTGGGATGAAAAAACGGGTATGCCCTGTATCTGGATGCTGGATATGTTCAATCCTTCAGAAAAAACCGTCATCCTGGTTCCTTATCAGAGAGCATCGGATACCACTTCAAAAATTGCCACCACCAATTATTTCGGTGAGATTCCGGCAGACCGGTTAAAATATCAGGATGGTATTTTATTTTTTAAAGCAGATGGCAAGAGCCGGGGAAAGTTGGGACTGGATCCTTCCCGTGCCACCCGGTTTGCTGGAAGTTATGATGCGGAGAATAAAATTTTGACGATCGCTCATTTTGATATGGATTCGTCAGCAAAATATCTCAACCAGGAATGGAGTACCGGAAAGCCCGCTTTTTCCGGCGATGCAGTGAATGCGTATAACGACGGCCCCCTTGGGGATGGAACGCAGATGGGTCCTTTCTATGAAATTGAAAGTGTGTCGCCTGCTGCCCTGCTGAAGCCAGGTGAAATATGGCAACACCAGCACAGCGTATTCCATTTTACAGGACCGGAATCTGCTTTAAATAAAATTACAGAATCGGTTTTTCATATTTCCATAGAACAGATAAAATCAGCTTTTTAGGAACTAAGCACTTCAACATTTAAAATTTACAGCATGAAAAAAAATGTATTTGGCTGCCTGATCATTTGCTTTGCCGTTTCCGCAACAGCACTGTCGCAGGGCAAATTCAACGGGATTGATGCAAACATGAGTACTATTTACCGGCTCTCGGATGCAAAAACGAGATCCATCAGTCCGGAGAATTTTGATGGTGCCAAAGGGAAAGGCGGAATGGCCGTAGAAGGCACGGGGAAAGCAGCTTCCCGGGATCTGGGCAAAGGATGGAAAGTAAGCCCGAGTGTTACCATCAAATCCAAAACAACTTTTACCGTTGCCGAGATTAATGGTGCGGGTTCAATACAACATATATGGATGACCCCCACCGGCGTGTGGCGTAATTCCATTCTTCGTTTTTATTGGGATGATGAAACCACGCCTTCTGTTGAAGTGCCGGTAGGTGATTTTTTTGGGATGGGCTGGGGTCAATATTCTCCCTTGCAATCCCTGGCGGTATGTGTAAATCCGGGAAGTGCGTTTAATTGCTACTGGCCAATGCCTTTTCGTAAAAAATGCAGGATAACTATGGAGAATATGGACGAAAGAGATATGGTTTTATATTATCAGGTTGATTATATTCTTACCGATGTTCCCTCCGATGCTGCTTATTTCCATGCGCAGTTCCGTCGGGTAAATCCGTTGCAATATAAAAGCAATTACACATTGGTAGACGGCATTAAGGGCCGCGGACAATACGTAGGTACTTACCTCGCTATGGGCGTTCACAACAATGGATGGTGGGGGGAAGGGGAAATTAAATTTTTTATGGATGGCGATACGGAATATCCAACCATCTGCGGAACGGGTACGGAAGATTATTTCTGTGGATCCTACGATTTCGATACAAGGAAAAAAAATGCTTACGGTGTAGAGAATACGGATTATACGGAATTTTCCACTCCCTATTCCGGTCTGCATCAGGTGATAAAGGGAGATGGTCATTACAATGTATCTCAACGATTCGGAATGTTTCGCTGGCATATCACAGATCCGATCCGTTTTGAAAAAGAGCTGAAAGTAACGATTCAGGCATTGGGCTGGCATTCCGAAGGGCGTTATCTTCCGCTTCAGGATGATATTGCTTCTACCGTATTCTGGTATCAGACGGAACCCCATAATCCATTCCCAGCTTTACCGAATAAAGATGCTTTAGAAGTGAATTAGGTTGTACTATGGTGAAAAGCGGATTCTCTTCAGGGCATAAACGGGTTTTATCGCCCTGGAAGATCTGCTGATTTCTCACCCGCTTTTAAATGGTTAAGCCGTGAACGGGATAAATGAAAAGTGAACCCGGCAGTAAAAATATTTTTAACTTAAACAAAACATTTGCTCTGATGAGCCAGCAAACAGACTATCCTAAAATTGGCATAAGGCCCATTATTGATGGCCGCCTCGGCGGGGTTAGAGAATCCCTCGAACAAACAACCTTGAAGATGGCAGAGCATGTAGCCGCCTTATATGAAAGAACATTAAAATATCCGGATGGAATTCCGGTGCAATGTGTAATTGCGGATTCCTGTATCGGTGGAGTTGCTGAAGCTGCCCAATGTGCAAAGAAATTTGAAGCCCTGAATGTCGGCCTGTCATTGTCTGTAACACCCTGCTGGTGTTATGGAAGTGAAACGATGGACATGAATCCGCTGATACCAAAAGCCATCTGGGGATTTAACGGTACCGAACGCCCGGGGGCTGTGTACCTGGCAGCAGCACTGGCTGCACATAATCAAATGGGGATTCCCGCTTTTGGTATTTATGGAAAAGAGGTGCAGGACCTGGAAGATAAAAATATCCCGGAAGATGTTCAGGAACGATTACTGGGTTTTGCACGGGCAGCACTGGCAGTTGCCATCATGCGCGGTAAATCTTATCTTGCTATCGGCTCCGTTTGCATGGGGATTGCAGGTTCCATGGTGAACCCGGATCTGTTCCGGGAATACTTCGGTATGCGCAATGAATACGTGGATTCTTCGGAAGTGCTCCGTCGCATTGAAAGGAAAATCTACGATGAAGCCGAATTCGGGAAAGCTATTGCCTGGGTAAAAGACAATTGCAAGGAAGGGGAAGATTTTAATATCGCCGCGAAACAATTTTCCCGCGAACAAAAAAATAAGGATTGGGAATTTGTGGTGAAGATGACCATGATCATCCGCGACCTGATGATTGGAAATGCACAGCTTAAGGAAAAAGGTTTTGGAGAAGAAGCCCATGGCCACAATGCCCTGGTATCTGGATTTCAGGGACAAAGACAATGGACAGATTTTTTACCCAACGGAGATTTTGCCGAAGCCATGTTGAATTCTTCATTCGACTGGAATGGAATCCGCGCTCCTTTTGTAGTGGCTACTGAAAACGATTCCCTTAACGGAGTGAGCATGTTGTTTAATTATTTGCTTACCCATACAGCACAAATCTTTGCCGATGTTAGAACGTACTGGAGTCCGGATGCAGTGGAAAGAGTTTCCGGTTGGAAACCGGTTGGTGCTGCAGAACATGGATTTATTCATCTGATCAATTCCGGCGCCTGCACCCTTGATGGAAATGGCAGGCAAAACAGAAATGGGAAACCGGCTATGAAACCATTCTGGGAAATTACGCCAGAAGAATCACGTGACTGCCTGCAGGCAACCACGTGGTATCCTGCCAGCAACGGCTATTTCAGAGGCGGCGGATATTCTTCCCAGTTTGTTAGTCGTGGAGGCATGCCCGTTACCATGTGCCGCTTAAACCTGGTAAAGGGCATTGGGCCGGTATT
>JAYVXJ010000659.1:0-14198 GCA_043785285.1 Chitinophagaceae bacterium | reverse complement strand
TACCGCCCTGGAAGTGGATGGCCATTTTGACGATTGTCAGGCACTCGTAAAGCAGGCTTTTTCCGATAAGGAATTGAATAAAAAAATTTTTCTTACCTCGGCCAATTCCATTAATGTGGCCCGCTGGCTGCCTCAGCAGATCTATTATCTCCTGGCCTGGAAGCAATGGAAAAATAAAAACAAGCCTCCGGTGATTTCCGTTCCCAGTGGAAATTTTGGAAATATTTGTGCCGGATTACTGGCCTATCATTCCGGGTTGCCGGCGGCTCATTTTATTGCAGCATGCAATGCGAATTCCGTTGTACCCGATTTTCTGAAAAGTGGGGAATATAAACCGGCAAAAGCAAAAGCCACCTTGTCGAATGCCATGGATGTAGGCGACCCGAGTAATTTCATTCGCGTATTGGAATTATTTAACCATCAGTTTGGACCCCTGAAACAGGTGATGAGCAGCGAAAGCATTTCTGACGATGAAACCGCTTCCACCATCCGCTCCGTTTATGATGAACATGCCTATTTACTGGATCCACATGGGGCAGTCGGTTATCTGGCCCTAAATCGTTATCTGCAGGATCACCCGGGGGACTCCGGAATTTTTCTGGAAACTGCACATCCTGTTAAATTTTATGATACTGTGGAAAAAGTTACCGGAAAAAAAGTAGCTGTTCCCGATTCGGTGAAAGCGCTTCTGAATAAAAAAAAATCTGCTGTTAAAATAGCTGCTGAATACGACAGCCTCCGGCAATATTTACTGAACAGTTAGTTGGCCGGATTCCTGTTAATTCGTCGTAACCGGGGTTAAGCCATTTCTTTGTTTTATCTTTAATAATAACCTTAAACTTTAGCAACATGAAAAACAGTAGGTGGTTTTTGTTAATTGCGTTGGTGCTGACTTCGGTATCTGTACTTAACGCCCAGAAAATAAAACTCATAGATGGCGATCTTTCTCCACTCAAATCGGAAAAATCCATTACGTTGGCTTTTTCGTACGATAACATGAAAGTGGGCAGGTTTAACCGGGATGAAGATTATATCAACAGCAGAACGGAGGACCTGAATAAAAAGGAAACGGGTCGTGGTGATTCCTGGGCGAAGAGCTGGGTTGCTGACCGGAATGCCCGTTTTGAGCCTAAATTCACAGAGTTGTATGAAAAGTATTCTGTGCTGGCTCCTAATCAGAACGCGAAGTACACCCTTATCTTCAAAACCACTTTTACCGAACCCGGCTTTAATGTGGGTGTAATGAAGAAGAATGCATTGATTGATGGGGAAGCCTGGATTGTGGAAACCGCCAACCCAAGCCATGTGATTGCCAAAATTTCCGTAATGAAGTCACCCGGCCGTACCTTTTGGGGTTCAGACTATGATACCGGCGTACGGATTGAAGAAGCTTATGCCGCAGCGGGTAAAGCTGTGGGCAAGTTCCTCAAGGATAAACTATAACGGGTACGTATAATTGACATAAATAAAAAAAGCCGTCTCATTTCAAACGAGACGGCTTTGTATTTTACTTTACATCTTCTTTAATCGAATCTGAGATCAAGTCCCAACCCGCGCAACTCATGAACCAATACGTTGAATGATTCCGGAATGCCGGCTCTTGGAATACTGTCCCCTTTCACGATTGCTTCGTAGGTTTTAGCACGGCCGATGATATCATCAGACTTGAGGGTAAGCAATTCCTGCAGGATGTTGGAAGCGCCATAGGCTTCGAGTGCCCATACTTCCATTTCCCCAAAACGCTGACCTCCGAACTGTGCCTTACCACCCAGCGGTTGCTGTGTAATGAGACTGTATGGCCCGATGCTGCGGGCATGCATCTTATCATCCACCATATGGTGCAGTTTGATGATGTAGATAATGCCTACGGTAGCTTTCTGGTCGAAGCGGTCACCCGTTTCACCATCGTATAGGTAAGTATGCCCAAACTTAGGTAAACCAGCTCTGTCGACATGATCTGCTATCTCTTCAACGGAAGCCCCGTCAAAAATCGGCGTTGCAAATTTCAATCCGAGTTTCTCACCAGCCCAGCCTAATACGGTTTCGTAAATCTGCCCCAGGTTCATACGAGAAGGTACACCCAGCGGATTCAGTACGATATCTACCGGCGTTCCGTCTTCCAGAAAAGGCATGTCTTCTGCCCTGACAATCTTGGCAACAATTCCTTTATTACCATGGCGCCCGGCCATCTTATCACCCACTTTCAGTTTACGTTTCACTGCGAGGTAAACCTTTGCCAGTTTCAATACACCGGCAGGCAGTTCGTCTCCAATGGAAACATTGAACTTTTCTCTTTTATATCTTCCCAACTCTTCGTTGTACTTGATATTGTAGTTGTGTAGCAGAACGTTGATAAGTTCATCGGTCTTTGCATCACCGGTCCAACCGAGCGGATTAATATTGAGATAATCAATACCACCCAGATTTTTCTGCGTGAACCTGGCGCCTTTGCCGATCTGCACTTCACCAAAATTATTGTTGACTCCGGTAGACGTATGTTCTTTCAATAATACCTGAAGTTTGGTCACCAGCACTTCCATCAGATCAATCTCATTCTTCTCATGTACTTTCTCGATCTTATCCAGAACAGCTTTTTCCCGCACTTTGGCATTCTTGTCTTTCTTGGCGCGCTGGAATAGTTTCTTGCTGATCACCACACCTTCTGTTCCACTCGGTGCTTTCAGGGAAGCATCTTTTGCATCACCTGCTTTATCACCGAAAATGGCACGGAGCAGTTTTTCTTCCGGAGTGGGATCACTTTCTCCTTTCGGAGTGATCTTACCAATCAGGATATCTCCTTCCTTGATCTGAGCGCCCACCCGGATGATCCCGTTTTCATCGAGGTCCTTGGTGGCTTCTTCAGATACATTCGGAATATCCGGCGTAAGTTCTTCTTCACCGAGTTTGGTATCACGTACTTCGAGTTCGTATTCTGAAATATGAACCGATGTAAAAAGATCTTCGCGAACCACTTTCTCACTGATCACGATCGCATCCTCGAAGTTGTATCCTTTCCAGGGCATGAAAGCCACTTTCAGGTTACGTCCAAGGGCCATTTCACCAGCCTGAACAGCATATCCTTCCGTCAGGAAGTCGCCTTCTTTAACTCGTTGACCCTTCCTCACAGCGGGTTTCAGGTTAATACAGGTTTCCTGGTTCGTTTTAATGAACTTGGTAAGTTTGTATATTTTCAGATCGTCTTCAAAGCTGACGAGCTTCTGTATTTCATTTCTTTCGTAACGTACATGGATTTCATTGGCATCCACAAATTCCACCAGACCTTCTCCTTCAGAATGGATCTGGATTCGGGCGTCACGGGCGGCTTTGGCTTCGAGTCCGGTACCAACGATGGGCATTTCCGGACGGATAAGCGGCACAGCCTGGCGTTGCATGTTGGAACCCATCAAAGCACGGTTGGCATCATCGTGTTCGAGGAAGGGGATGAGTGAAGCACTCAAACCAACGATCTGGTTCGGGGCAACATCCATATATTCCACTTCATTCCGGTCGAGGATTGGAAAGTCACCTGTTTGACGGGAAACGATCTTGTCTTCAATGAAATGACCTTTATCATCCATGGGAATATTCGCCTGGGCAATTTTGGCAACGTCTTCTTCTTCGGCGCTCAGGTAAGTGAGTTTTTTCATGTCCACCTTTCCTTCGTTCACTTTACGGTATGGCGTTTCAATGAAACCCATCTCGTTTATTTTCGCATGAACGCAAAGAGTGGAAATCAAACCGATATTCGGACCTTCCGGAGTTTCAATGGTACACAAACGGCCGTAGTGGGAATAATGCACGTCACGTACTTCAAATCCGGCTCTTTCCCTGCTCAGACCACCCGGCCCGAGGGCAGAGATACGGCGTTTATGAGTGATTTCACTTAAAGGATTGGTCTGGTCCAGGAATTGCGATAACTGAGAAGTTCCGAAGAAGGAATTGATCACGGAAGAAAGTGTTCTTGCGTTGATCAGATCCACCGGAGTGAACACTTCATTATCACGCACATTCATACGCTCCCGGATTGTCCTTGCCATACGGGCCAGGCCAACACCGAACTGGGCATATAACTGTTCTCCTACGGTACGAACCCGACGGTTGCTCAGATGATCAATATCATCAATTTCCGCTTTACCATTGGTTAACCTTACGAGATATTTAATGATCTCGATCATATCCCCCTTCGTTAGGGTTTTCTGTTCGAGAGGTAAATTCAGATTGAGCTTGCGGTTAATTTTATAACGGCCTACTTCTCCGAGATCATAACGTTTATCGCTGAAGAACAGCTTGTCGATAATACCACGGGCAGTTTCATCATCAGGCGCATCAGCACCACGCAGCTGGCGGTAAATATGCTGTACTGCTTCGAGTTCGCTGTTGGAAGTATCCTTATTCAATGTATTATAGATAATGGCATAGTCACCACCAACATCTTCTTTTTGAATGAACACGCTCTTCACTTCCATTTCAATAACCATGTCAATCGCTTCTTCGTCGAGCACGGTATCGCGTTCGAGAACGATTTCATTACGTTCAATGGAAACCACTTCACCGGTGTCTTCGTCCACAAAATCTTCCACCCAGGTTCTTAAAACGCGGGCAGCGAGTTTCTTTCCGAGGTATTTATGCAGGGTTTTTTTATCCACTTTCACTTCGTCGGCCATGCCGAAAAGTGCGAGGATATCTTTATCTGTTTCATACCCGATGGAGCGAAGCAGGGTAGTAACAGGAAATTTCTTTTTCCGGTCGATGTAGGCAAACATCACGTTGTTGATGTCTGTCGCAAATTCCATCCAGGCTCCCTTAAACGGAATAACCCGGGCGGAATAGATTTTGGTACCGTTAGGGTGAATGGACTGACCGAAGAATACACCCGGAGAGCGATGCAACTGGGAAACAACCACGCGTTCCGCACCATTGATCACAAAGGTTCCTCTGGGCGTCATATACGGGATATTACCCAGGAATACATCCTGCACGATGGTCTGAAAATCCACATGCTCTTCATCGTTACAACTGAGGCGCAGTTTGGCCTTCAGCGGAACAGCGTAAGTAAGTCCGCGTTCCATACACTCTTCAATGGTGTAACGGGGCGGATCAATAAAATAATCCAGGAACTCCAGCATGAAGATGTTCCGGGTATCCGTGATCGGGAAATTTTCCTTGAAAACCTTGAACAAGCCTTCGATATTTCGCTTGTCCGGCGTGGTTTCGAGCTGGAAAAATTCTTTAAAAGATTGGATCTGTACTTCGAGGAGGTCAGGAGTTTCAGCGAGGTGTTTGATCTTACCGAAATTGACCCTTGTTTGGAGCTTGGTGGAAGACATATTGTAAAAATCCTTTTTTAAATGTTCAAACTACAGTTCACCTGAAAACAAAAAAATCCCATGAAAATTCAAAGAATTCCCAAAGCATTGATTAGTAACATGTTATATTGTGCTGAATACTTTATAGCTTATTGCATTATCGACAAACGGACGGCAAAGGTAGGGAATTTTCATGAAATTCGGGTCTTCCCGTATAAATAGTTGACGGTTGACCGTTGACGGCCTTTAAGTGCAAATCCGCTCCTGAATTCCGTCAACGGTCAACGGTCAACCAGACAAAATTACTGAATCTCTACATCAGCGCCTGCTTCTTTCAGCTTAGTTACCAGTGCATCTGCATCTGCTTTGCTAACGCCTTCTTTCACAGGTTTTGGAGCTCCGTCTACCAGGTCCTTGGCTTCTTTCAGTCCCAGACCGGTCAGGTCTTTCACAATCTTAACTACGTTAAGCTTGTTTGCACCCGGGGCTTTGAGGATTACGGTAAATGCTGTTTTTTCTTCTGCGGCTGGGGCAGCTCCACCGGCAGCAGGACCTGCAACGGCAACGGCTGCAGCAGCTGGTTCGATACCATACTCTTCTTTCAGGATCTTTGCAAGTTCATTTACTTCTTTAACAGTCAGTGATACTAACTGCTCTGCGAATACTTTTAAATCTGCCATTTTGTTTGATTTTTTCCTCCTTCATAGTCTGGCTTTTGGTCAAACTCCGGAGGATGGTTTAAAAAAATATTTATTATGCTGAACGATGAACGCCATATACAAAGGAGTTAAGCGTTTAGACTTATACGTTAAGCGTTAACGGCTCTTGCTTCCAGTGCCTGCACCAAACCGGCCAGTTTACTACCGGCATTCAGTCCGCTGATTACATTCTTAGCCGGCGACTGAAGTAATCCGATGATTTCTCCGATCAGGTCGTGTTTGCTCTTCAGGGTGGTGAGTGTTAACAGTTGCTTATCGCCTTCGAACACATCTCCGTCAATGAATGCGGCTTTCAGCACAGGCCTTTCGATATTGCTGCTTTTCCGGAAACTGCTGATGATCAGGGCCGGCTCTTTGGCGTTTTCTGAGAACATCAGTGCGGTAACCCCGTTCAATGAATCAAACATAGCAGAAAAACGGTTTGCGTCGAGGTTTTCCAGTGCTTTTTTAATCAGGGTATTCTTGGCAACCTTCATTTCTACTTTTTTATCAAAGCAGATCCGGCGCAGCTTTACTACCTGTTCCACACTGAGCGATTCTGTATTCGTAACGTAGAAATTCTGGTATTGGGAGAACTTGTCTTTCAACAGTTCAATCACTTCGTTTTTTTGATCTTTGGTCATAACCTTTTTTATTTATTGTGCGAATCCCCTTGTATCTATGGAAATGGCCGGGCTCATGGTACTGGCCATGAACACACTTTTAACATAGGTTCCTTTTGCCGTTGCTGGTTTGGCCCTGATCACCGCATTGATCAGCTCCTGACTGTTCTGGATAATTTTATCGGGGCTGAAGCTCACTCGGCCAATGGAAGCATGGATGATTCCGGCCTTATCTACTTTAAATGCGATTTTACCACCTTTTACTTCGTTTACTGCAGCAGCAACATCGTTGGTAACCGTTCCTGTTTTCGGGTTTGGCATCAGATTGCGGGGCCCGAGCACTTTACCCAGTTTACCGATCTTAGGCATAACCGACGGAGTGGCTATTACCACATCCACATCTACCCAACCGCCTTCGATTTTCTGAATGAATTCATCCAAGCCAACATAATCAGCGCCGGCGGCCCTTGCAGCTTCTTCTTTATCAGGGGTACACAATACGAGTACGCGTTTGGTTTTACCGGTACCGTGAGGAAGGCTAACCGTTCCGCGAACAGACTGGTCAGCTTTTTTCGGATCTACGCCAAGGCGGATATGAAGGTCCACGGATGCGTCGAATTTAGTTGTATTCACTTCTTTTACAAGAGAAGAAGCGTCTTTCAGTGTGTAGGTTTTATTTTTATCTACCTTGCCGGCAGCGATCTTTCTTTTTTTGGTGATAGCCATGTCATACTGTTTTTAGCGTTAAAAATCAATTGTCCCAGGGTGCTTTACCATCCACATTGATGCCCATGCTTCTTGCCGTTCCAGCCACCATTCGCATGGCACTTTCCACGGTAAAACAATTCAGGTCAGGCATTTTATCTTTAGCAATAGCTTCCACCTGAGTCCAGCTGACTTTTCCGACTTTGTTACGATTTGGCTCTTTGGAACCGCTTTGTAATTTGGCGGCTTCAAGGATCTGAACCGCTGCTGGCGGTGTTTTGATGATGAATTCGAAGGATTTGTCTGAATAAACCGTGATCAGAACAGGAAGAACCTTTCCTATTTTGTCCTGGGTTCTGGCATTGAACTGCTTACAGAACTCCATAATATTAACTCCTTTGGAACCTAAGGCAGGTCCGATAGGGGGGGAGGGATTGGCCTGACCGCCCTTTACCTGCAACTTGACATAACCGGTAATTTCTTTTGCCATGTTTACATTTTTTTGGTGATAACGTCTTGCCGAAGCGCGACTCCCAAACCATAATTGGGGACGCGAAATTAGGGAAATTAATACAAATTTGGAAATTTGATAATTTGTAAATTTTAAAATGAGGGAAAACCGGATCTGGAAACGGCTTCCGTTCAACGAAAAGGTCAATCGGGCAATACCGGAATTTGCTATCAGAAATTTCAGGGAGGGGATAAAATCAAAATCCGGTTCTTAAGCTTGTTGTTTTTGCCTGTTCGCTTTTATTTTCGAATTCCCAAATTTTCAAATTTGTTTTCACATTGTGCGTACTCATTTTTTTCTATATGAATATTTCTGTTTAACTTTTTGCCACAATCTCCAATTGCACTCAAAATCATTAAAATTGTCTTCAAATTATGGCAAAGTCAAAGAAAAAAGCCGCTAAAAAAAGGGTTGCACCCAAAAAGAAGTCTGCGCCGGGAAAAGCGGCAAAAAAAAGACGTCCTGCTAAAAAGAAAGCAGCGAAGAAAAAAGCAGCTCCCAAAAAGAAGGCAGCCGCTAAAAAGAAAGCAGCACCTAAAAAGAAATCGGCTTCCAGAAAAAGAGCAGCTCCCAAAAAGAAAGCGGCTCCCAAAAGGAAAGAAGTAAAAAAAGCAGTGCCAAAGAAAGCATCGAAAAAATCGCCTGCTAAAAGGGCTGCCCGTGTTTCAAAGCCAACTCCTGCTTCCCAGGAAGCGCCTGCAGTTCAGGATTCGCCGGTAAGTTATAGTCCGGATACCTCTACTGAAAATAATCGCGAAGGAGGCAGTTCTTCTTTCTGAGAAATTGCAGTTTGAGGATAGTGATAAATTGACCTGGGTTTAAATAAAAAAGACGCAGGCTTTTAGCGGCGTCTTTTTTATTTACAGATGATTTAAGCAGACTGTATCTCTTTCTAAAAAGAATCAGGCAATTTTTTCTACCTGCATATAATTTAATTCAACGGGGGTGGATCGTCCGAAGATCTTCACGGTTACTTTCAGTTTTTTCTTTTCGTCATTGACTTCCTCAATGATACCATTAAAGTCGTTGAAAGGGCCTTCGATGATCTTGATGGTTTCTCCGATGATGAAGGGTTCACTCATGCTCATACCACCGGCTTCTGCCATTTCATCCATTTTTCCCAGCATCTTGTTCACTTCTGTTTTCCGAAGGGCAATGGGATTTTCTTTACCCAGAAAATGAATTACACTGGGGGTGTTTTTAACTGCATCTCTCAGGTCATCCCCGAGTTTGCCTTCCACCACTTCAACCATCACATATCCTGGATAATAGTTTCTTTCGCGCATCACTTTTTTCCCGTTCTGCACCTTGTAAACTTTTTCTATCGGGAGGAATATCTGCTTTACCACTTCGCTCCATCCGCCCCGGGAGATTTCCTTATCGAGATATTCCTTTACTTTTCTTTCTTTTCCACTTACCACCCGGAGCACATACCATTTGGTCTCTTTTTGAGGAACCTGAGGTAGCTGTTCAGCAGGAGGAGTAGTGGTTACCTGATTAGTTGTTTCCATTAGGAGAATAATGAATAAATGAATTTTAGAACGCCGTTGGACAAAATATCCATTACATACACCAGAGCGGTAATCAGAAAGGTGGCAACCAGCACAATGACCGTTGACTGCTGCAGTTCCGTCCAGGTTGGCCAGGTTACTTTTTCTAACAGCTCCTTGTAAGATTCCTTAAAATAAGTAGTGACTTTGTTCACAAGAATAATTTTAAAATTTAAAAATTTGAGAATTTGAAAATACAGAGCATCTTTCCATTTGGCAAACAGAATTTTTTTATTCTATTTTCAAATTTTAAAATCCTTAAATTTTCAAATTAATCCGCACGGGAACTAGGATTCGAACCCAGATCAAAGGTTTTGGAGACCTCTATTCTAACCGTTGAACTATTCCCGTAGAAAGCTAAAAGCTATCCCGAATAATACGAGACAGCTTTTAGTTGCTACAAATATATACAATTTCTGATTTACCCAACCCGGACCATTGATGGCCGGGAGGCTATTTCAGGATTTCTGTTACCTGTCCTGCACCTACGGTACGGCCACCTTCCCGGATCGCAAATTTCAATCCTTTTTCCATCGCGATCGGTTGGATAAGTTTTACGGTAAGCGCGCTGTTATCACCGGGCATCACCATTTCCGTACCTGCGGGCAATTCTACCTCACCGGTTACATCCGTAGTACGGAAATAAAACTGGGGACGGTATTTATTGAAGAATGGAGTATGACGTCCGCCTTCTTCTTTACTCAACACGTAAACTTCACATTTGAATTCAGTGTGCGGTGTAATGGAACCGGGTTTGCAGAGAACCATTCCACGGCGGATCTGGGTCTTTTCAATTCCACGCAACAGCAAACCTGCATTGTCTCCCGCTTCACCCTGATCCAGCAATTTGCGGAACATTTCAACACCGGTGACCGTGGAGGTCAACGGCGCTTCCATGAGGCCCACAATTTCAATGCCTTCGCCCACCTTAATACGCCCTCTTTCAATACGTCCTGTAGCAACAGTACCACGACCTGTAATAGAGAATACATCTTCTACAGACATCAGGAACGGCTGATCAACCGGGCGCGGAGGCAAAGGAATATAGCTGTCAACTGCAGCCATCAGTTCATCAATGGCTTTTATCCATTTCTCTTCACCGGCGAGAGCACCGGTAGCAGATCCCTGGATAATTGGCGTATTGTCGCCGTCAAATCCGTAAAAAGTCAGCAGTTCGCGGATTTCCATTTCAACGAGTTCAAGTAATTCCGGATCATCCACCAGATCCACTTTATTCATAAACACCACCATGCGCGGAACGCCAACCTGGCGGGCAAGGAGAATGTGTTCTTTAGTCTGGGGCATCGGGCCGTCAGTAGCGGCCACAACCAGGATAGCGCCGTCCATCTGGGCAGCTCCTGTGATCATGTTTTTAACATAGTCAGCATGACCAGGGCAATCTACGTGCGCGTAGTGGCGGTTGACTGTCTGGTATTCTACGTGTGCCGTATTGATGGTAATCCCACGCTCTTTTTCTTCGGGAGCCGCATCGATTTCATCATACTTTTTGGCTTCTGCCAAACCTCTTGAAGCCAAGATGGTTGTAATGGCTGCGGTCAAAGTGGTTTTACCATGGTCAATATGACCAATGGTTCCAACGTTAACGTGGGGTTTATCCCTTTTGAAGGTCTCTTTTGACATTGGTATCTAGTTTTAATTGTGTTTTTAAAATGAATCAATACTATTTTCCTTAGTTCTGCTAACTCCTCTTTACATGCTATCCAACAACCCCCTTTAAAAAATGAGCCGTTGAAGAGAATTGAACTCTTGACCTCTTCCTTACCAAGGAAGTGCTCTACCACTGAGCTACAACGGCAAGTTTCCGCTAAAGTTCCTTACTGCAACAAGGAATAGCTAATTAGCAACTTTAGGCCTTGGCCGCCGCAACTTTTGTAAAAGCGGACGGATGTTATTACCCGCCTTCGCTAAAGCTATGGCGAAGGTGATACCCGTTTTCGCTATTGCTTTAGCGGGTGAGAGCGGAAGACGAGGTTCGAACCCGCGACCTACAGCTTGGAAGGCTGTCGCTCTACCAACTGAGCTACTTCCGCAGAATACAAATTTGAAAATGTGCTAATTTGAAAATTAATACATATTTCATCCAATTTTCTAAACCAAAGAACTTCAAAAAATGCAGCCATTCATTCTCAAATTGCCATATTTTCAAATTAGCCACCGGAGGTGGCTTCGTGGGCAAGGATGGATTCGAACCACCGAACTCCGAAGAGAACAGATTTACAGTCTGTTGTCGTTGGCCACTTGACTACTTGCCCGGATGGAAATCCCTGAAATATACGGCGAAACTACATCGCCATACCTGAACTTGCTCCAAAACCGCATTTCTGCCAGTTGAGCCAGAGAAGGGAATCGAACCCCCGACCAGCTGATTACAAATCAGCTGCTCTACCATCTGAGCTACTCTGGCAAAGATTCCTTTACGATATCAATTTAAGGACCCGAATACAAAGAACTAAAACAGACGGATTTATCCAGCTGTTTTTTTGGGAAGGCAAAGGTAAGCGAATTTGTTAAATTCAAAAATTTTGAAGTGATATTTATGGGAAAGAAAATAACAGCAAAGCCAGATCATTCTTCCATTGCCTTCAATAAAAAAACCCCGGACCGGGGTTTTTGTGTATTAAGCTGCTTGTTTGTCTTTTTTTCGTTTGATCAGATTGACCACCGAATCCATTGCTTTGTCGAATGATTCTTCGAATGATTTGGAGGAATATTTGACGAAAAAATCCCGTCTCGGCACATGCACTCTGATTTCCGCAATCTTGTCCTTAATGGTATGCACCACGTTGTCGAGCTTCAGAAACACATCTACTTTTACGATTTTGTCATGGAACGTGTCAAGCCGCATCAATTTTCTGTTAATGTAATCAACCAGCTTGTTGTCCGCATCAAAGTGCACTGTCTGAATGTTTACGTTCATAGCTTCGCTTTTTAAACAATGAAACAATATATAAAAGAACTTTCCGCAGGAAATTTTTTAAAGACCCTGCGGTTGATTGAAATTAGTGCCTTACCCTAATTTTTCCAAATATTTACCCCACAAATTGAGGCCAATTTTTGTAAATAACACTTATCCGCGTGGATGTGTTTTTTTATGCACCTCCCGGAGTTTTTCAATACTGTTGTGGGTATATAGCTGGGTAGCAGCGAGACTGGAATGTCCAAGCAACTCCTTAACTGAATTCAGGTCAGCACCATGATTCATTAAATGGGTGGCGAAACTATGCCGGAGCACATGGGGGCTTTTTTTACTGAGCGTAGTTACCTGCGATAAATACTTTTTAACCGCCAGGTAGGCGTATTTGCCGTATAGTTTTTTGCCTTGATTGTTCACCAGTACGGTTTCTGCCGTATTTCTACCGGATTCGTTTTTTTCACGGATATAAAGCCGGAGTTCGTCCACCAGATTAGCACTTAACGGAATCATCCGTTCCTTATTCCCTTTTCCAAGAACTTTTATCATGGAAGCGTCCAGATCCAATTGTTCATTTTCGAGGTTGATCAGTTCGGTCAGCCGCACCCCGGTTTGATAAAAAATAAGAATTAAGAGGCGGTCCGTTTTCCCAGGCCAGTCGTCCGGAAATTCAACGTGACCCGTTAACAGTTTCATGTCTTTTTCGGCTACGTATACAGGAAGCCTTTTGCCGGATTTAGGACTTATAATTCCGGTCATCGGCGTTTTTTCAAGGTTTCCGGTACGGACCTGATATTTGAAGAAAGATTTTAAAGAAGAAATCTTTCTGTTAATTGATTTAGAGGTGATTTTTTTTTCCTTTAAACCAGCCAGCCAGGAACGGATAAGCGGGGAAGAAATCTGCCTGAGTTCGGGAGGGCCGAACAGGGAATCCAGGAAACAAAAGAATTGATTCAGATCGTCTGAGTAAGCCCTGATGGTATGTTGGGAATACCGTTTTTCGAATTTCAGGAAATCAATGAATGACTGGATAAATTCACTCAAGTTGGAAGGGTAATGGTTCTACCAAATATAAAATAAAAAGGCCATCCCGGAAGATGGCCGCATATAATTAGGTGGAAGATATAGAACTATAGTTCAAATTTACCGCTGGCAAGCTGTTGTTTATACACTGCCTTCAGTACTTCGCCCCTTCTTTTAATGGAAGGCTTGGTGAACGATTGACGGCTGCGCAACTGGATCAGCACTTTGGCCTTTTCAAACTTCTTTTTGTACTTCTTCAGCGCCTTGTCAATATTCTCGCAATCTTTTGAATCGATAATCAGCATAATGTTGTCCGCTTTTAAAAATGAATTACGGCCTGCAAAGATAGGAAGTTTTTCAAAATAAAGTAATAAAAAGGTTGGAAAATCCGATTTTTACAGGATGTTTACCGGTATCATTGAGGCTCAGGGAGAGCTGCAGGCAATTACTCCATCCGGGGCTAATAAAACCTTCCTCCTTTTTTCCCCGCTTGCGCCCGGATTGCGGGTAGACCAGAGTCTTTCCCACGATGGGGTTTGCCTGACCATTGAAGCCGTTTCCGGAGATATCCATCAGGTGACTGCTATTGCGGAGACCCTTTCCAAAAGCCGGCTGGATCTGTGGAAGACGGGAGATCAGATTAATCTGGAACGTTGCCTGCAAATGAATGGCCGGCTGGATGGTCATATTGTACAGGGTCATGTGGATACCATCGCTTTTTGTGTTAGCAGGGAAGACCGGAACGGAAGTTGGGTATTCCGGTTTGAATTCCCGGAATCCTTCCGTCATCTGGTCATTGAAAAAGGATCCATTGCCATTAATGGGATTAGTCTGACCTGCTTTGAGGTTT
>JAYVXJ010000658.1:0-14299 GCA_043785285.1 Chitinophagaceae bacterium | reverse complement strand
GCATTGGCCTGCTTGCTGAATAATCCACTGAAATGAATGAAATTGTTATTATTATCTGAAGATAACGGGAATGAATAACCGCCATGCAGGGTAATACGGGGATGCAGAACGTAAAAAGAGTTTCCGGTGAAGGATTCTTTGGGTTGCGTAATATGATAAGCAGAAGCCCCAAAATAAAAATTATTGTTACCGTTTGTAGATCCATTATACAGAACACCTACATTCAAATCAAAATAATTCAGGTTTACCTGATGGCCATCAATGATATCCGAACTGGGTAAGGTCCAGCCCCCCTGTTGGTCAAGTTCGTCTTCAAAATTCAGTTTAGTGCCGTCCAGTCGTTTATTTGCATAAGTTCCCTGAAACCCGATGCCCAGCTGGTTCCAGCCATTTTCGTCTAGTGCCTTTTGATATGCGGTGGATACGGAAAAATAATTACTGGTGAGAATGCCATTAGCCGTTTTATCTGTCATGGCCAATGCACCGATACCCCAGGCGTCACCGGAAGGCAGCCTGTTACCCAGAATATTCCCGTCTATGGAAACGGTAGAAGTGATGAATGCATTATTGATCTGGGGCCATTGGTTTCGGTAATTACCAGCCACGCGAAGGGTGCCATTGAATTTGCCAGTAAGTGCCGGGTTCAGTGAAAGCGGGGAAGAAAAAAACTGGGAAAAGGCAGGATCCTGAGCCACAGCAGGTCCGGGCAGAAGATAAGCCATACAAATAATAGCAAAAGAAATCCTTCTCATAAGCACGGGCCTTTTACTGACAGATAAGTCTCAAATAGGTTAACCGACACAGTAAAAGCCGGTTAGCAGTCTGGTAAATGGAAACTGGTCTCATAGGAAAAAGATATTGGAATACGCCATGAAAATAAGTAAAAAACCCGATACCCGGAAGTGCCCCGGCGGGTAGAACAAGCATTTTAAAGTTCCCGGACCTCCCTGCCGGGCTACATCTGTACCTTATTGCCAAAAGCAAGATCTCCGGCATCTCCCAGGCCTGGGACAATATAGCCTTTGGCCGTAAGTTCGTCATCAATGGCTCCGCACCAGATTTTACAGGCGGGTTCCTGACGGCGGACGTATTCAATCCCTACAGTACAGGCTATGGCGGTTACGATATGAATCTGGGACGGATGGCCTTCAGCACGGAGATATTGGATGGTTTTGACCAGGGAAGCGCCGGTTGCGAGCATCGGATCTGAAATGATCAGGACCCGGTTCTCCAGTTCCGGGCAGGAAATATAATTCAGGCTGATCACAAAAGACCCATCCCGGTCGTGCTTCCGGTAGGCAGCAATAAAAGCATTGTCGGCTTTATCAAAAACATTCAAGAGGCCCTGATGAATTGGAATTCCCGCCCGCAGAATGGTAGCCAGCACAGGTTGAGATTTCAATAATCTGGAATTGGATATTCCCAGTGGCGTCTGGATCTCTCTTTCTTCATAGGGAAGTTGGCGGCTGATTTCATAAGCAGCAATTTCGCCAACCCGTTCCAGGTTACGACGGAACCGCATTCTGTCCCGCTGAACGGTTTCATCGCGCAATTCTGCAACCCAATCACAGAGGATGGAATAATCCCGGCTCAGATTTATCAGCATATATAAAAATTAAAAATCCGATATTCGAAAACAGGCTGGCAATAAAACTAATTCAAAAGATTGAATAAGAAAATCATTTCCTATGCAGTATAAGGTGATCGGATTGATGAGTGGAAGTTCGCTTGATGGATTGGATATTGCTTATGTTCATTTTGAGGAATCGGCAGGGAAATGGAGTTTTGAGATCCGGGAAACAGCTTGTATTCCCTATTTACCTGTTTTAAAAGAAAAGCTTTCCGGAGCCACCGGACTTTCTGCTAAAGAGTATCTTTTACTGCATACCGAATTTGGTCACTATCTGGGAACAACGGTGAATGACTTCATAGAAGAAAAAGGGTTGGCTTACCAGGTTCAGCTGATCGCCAGTCACGGCCACACCAGTTTTCATATTCCCGAAAAACGAATGACAGCTCAGCTGGGAGATGGCGCGGCGATTGCAGCCGTTACGGGCATTCATACCATAACGGATTTCAGAAGCAGTGACATCGCACTGGGAGGGCAGGGAGCGCCGGTGGTTCCTATTGGTGAAAAAATACTGTTCGGTGAATATGACCTGTTTCTTAACATCGGCGGGATCGCAAATATTTCTATCCGGTTTCCTGAGCCCATCGGGTTTGATGTTTGTCCGGCGAACCGGATATTGAATTTACTGGTTGCTGACACAGAAAAGGGCTACGATGAAGATGGCCGCCTGGCTTCTAAAGGAACTGTTGACGTGCAGCTGCTGAATGAACTCAATCAGGTTGATTATTATCAACAACCTTTTCCTAAGTCGTTGTCGAATGATTTCGGATTAACAGTGGTTTTTCCGATGATTGAAAAAGCAAAACTGCCAAAGGAAGATGCACTGCGGACTTATGTTGAACATATGGTAATACAGATTTCGAAAGCAGCAAAACGGTTAATAATAAATGGCGTTAAGGAAGGGGTTTCCCTGACGTTACTTGTTACCGGTGGTGGCGCGCACAACAGGTTTCTGATGGAACGGTTGAAATCTGTACTATCCGTTAATGGCATTGAACTCCTTCTTCCGGAAAAGGAACTGGTGGATTATAAAGAAGCCTTGATCATTGCCCTGATGGGTGTACTCCGCTGGCGGGAAGAGGAGAATGTATTGTCTTCCGTTACCGGATCTTTGAGAAACAATATCAACGGTGCCATTTGGAGCAGTTAAAGACCCAATACGGTTTTCAGTTTTACATATCCTGCTTTGCTGACAGGCACGCGCGCGCCTGATTTTAATATGGCCAGGTGATTTTCTTTTTCGTAGGGATCAATGCGGGTGATCTCTGAAATATTTATCATATAAGAGCGGTGTGTTCTAACAAATTGATCTTTGTTCAGTACCTGTTCAAAATGCCCCATGGTTTTATTTTTCAAAAAAGATCCGTCCTTCGTATGGATTTTTACATAATCATCTGCTGCTTCCAGGTAGTGTATGTCATCCACGGGAATAATCCTGATTTTACCTGAAAGTCTCACCACCACACGCTGCTGTTCGGCCGGGGTCCTGGCTGCTGAATATAGAAAGGGGATCAGATTAGTTTTGGCTGTACCGTCATTGCCGGACAGTAACCATTTGCTGATGGCTTTGTCGAAACGTTCCCGGCTAAATGGTTTGAGCAGGTAATCGACAGCATGACTTTCAAAAGCCTTGATGGCATATTCATCAAATGCAGTTGTGAAGATCACGGCAGGCGGTTGTTCTATCAGTTCCAGCATTTCAAAACCATTGATCTTCGGCATTTGTATATCGAGAAAGATCAGGTCGGGCTGGTATTGCTGAATTGCTTTTACGCCTTCAAAACCATCCTTGCATTCAGCAAGCAATTCAACTTTCGGATAATACTGAAGGTATTCTTTGACAATGGAACGCGCGAGGGGTTCATCATCTATAATAATTGCTTTCATCCGTTAATTTTGTCATGTTAAGATTCATGCCTGTTGAGGTATTTTTATAGTAGTAGTGAAAAGATGGTCTGTGGCCTCGGTCTCTACCAGGTCGTTCCGGGCAAACAGCAGATACAGTCTGCGTTTTACCGAATTAAGACCGAACCCCGTACCTCGTCTTGGTGTGGAAATTTCCAGATCAAAAGGATTTTTTACCACTACTTTCAGATAATCATTTTCTTTGAAAACGGACATATAGATGGTCACGGCATCCGTGGTATCATAGAGTCCGAATTTGATGGCGTTTTCCATCACGGGTTGCAAAAGCATGGGCGGTAAATACATCTGCAAACAGGTTTCGTCTTTTTCGATTACGGTGGACAGCCGGTGTCCGAACCGCACTTTTTCAATATCGAGATAAAGTTCCAGGGTTTGCAATTCTTCTTCCATTTTCACCCACTGTTCTTCTTCTTTCCGCAGGGTTGCCCTTAAAAAATCCGATAACTGATAAATCATTTTTCTTGCCTGTTCCGGCTGCATGCTGATGAGGGCACTGATGGAGTTAAGGCTATTGAATAAAAAATGCGGTTGCAGTTGTTGGCGTAGCTTATACAGTTCGGCTTCTTTGCTGAGTTTTTCCGCGTCTGCTTTGCGCTGTCTGTTTTCCTGTTCTTCCTCCACGGTGTACCACAGTACACAGATGATGGTCATGCAGCCAACCAGCAGAAAAGCAATGCCAAGCCGGATCCAGAAAGAATTGGATAGGAACAGGAGATATCCTGTGTTCGAAGCGTCATTGAAGGCGAACCCAAGGATCCATTTACTTGATGAAGTGACCAGCAGACTCAGGATGATGCTCAGGAAGAGCACGTACCATTTGCGGTCTTTATCCGGCAGGTAGAATCTCAGCATATTGCTGACCATCCAGCAGGCTACAAGCAGCAGATCGTTGGTAACGATGCTGTCGGTTGCGGCTATTTTGTAAGAGAAGCCGTAACTGTATATCAAAAGTCCCTGAAGGGAAGCCCAGACCAGCCACCATCCGAAAAAGGTGTTGCGAAATTTGCTGACAGAAATCGGTGACCTGACCAAGGGATATTCGTTAAATGATTTCCAGAAATTTATGCCTGCTGTTATTCAGGATATGAGCTGCTTTTTTATTGGTCAGCTCAATATACAGTTCAGCATTATCTGTTTCCTGTATCCGTGAGTAAAGTTCGGCACCATCGAGAAGTCCGCTCAGTTTATACAACTCAGCCACATTGATGAATTTCCATTGCACCAGTTTCTGTTCCTGGTTAAAAAATTGATCCTGTTCGCGGTTACCCAATGCACTGGCTTTTTCATAAGCCTCTTCTGCACTGTTGGCTTCAATCAGCCGGAGTTGTTCATCGAATTGCGGGGTATGATTACCCTGCCCGCAAATGATCCTGTATACAAGTTTAGTCAGATACCAGTTCATAGGTTTGAATTAAGTATGATAAGATAAATTTTATTAAGCTTAATAGTTTCTGATTTCGATGCCACCGAATATTGAGCTTCCGTCGAGGATCAGCACTTTATCCGGATTGGTGATGGCAGTCTGTTGTCTTTTATCTTCCACATTTCCGAAAACGGATGTCAGTTGCGACCTGATTTCCCAGTGGGGAGGAACGATGAGCTTGGTTCCACCCATGATCTGCGTAATATCGAGCCTGGCTATTCCCTGAATATCAGCCTGACTCAGGTTGATTTCCGTACCCCCCATGAAAACCGTTATATCGCCGCCTTTAAAATCTTTGGATACAATGTTTTTATGAATGCCTCCGAATACGGTGGTGGTATCGATGTAATCTTCAGAAGAAAAACTTTTGTTACCGGAACCGGAATAGTTTTTATTGCCGGAGTTTAAGTCTGAAGATCCGGAATCAGGACCTGGATATCCCCGGTACTGACGCATTCTATCTCTGATTCTTCTTCGGCCACATCCTCCCCAATGGTCGCCGTTCCAGTTTGATCTTTTCGGCCTGAGCAACAGGAAGAGGCCCACGGCGATCAGCCCGACCGGCCACAAGTACTGATGAAAGGAAACGCCCGGAATTAATTCATCCAGAAGAAAAAAACTTCCGACCAGGATCATGACCAGCCATCCACCTCCCCGGAATCCATGAGCCAGGCCGGAGAAAATTCCGATTACGATCAGCAGAAACTGCCAGGTAAAGAGCCAGTCGGGAAATCCAAAGCCCATTTGCCTGATCAGCAGGAGGCCTCCAATGGTCAACATACCCAGCGGTATCCAGAACCGGCCTCCGTGCCTTCTGTCAGGTTGATCTTTTTCTATGGGTTTATCTATATTGTCCATTGCGTCTATATTTTCTGTAAAACTAATGCAGCCCTGTTTGCAGTTCAAACGCTAATAGGTAATCTGTCCCGGACTGGCGGTAAAAGGCCTGCTTTTTCCGGTAAAACCATTTTCAGCTTAAAGGATTTTGAACTGGTCGCCGTCAAAAAGACCCAGATCGCTGAGTTTCAGGTGGGGAATAACCAGCAAAGCCATAAAGGAAAGCGTCATAAAGGGTGCCTGAAGGGTGGATCCCAACCCCTTGGCCATAGCATCGAGGGTTGTATAGGTTCCGGCTACCTGATAGCCGTCTTCCGCACTCATGAGACCGGCTACCGGCAGGCCCAGTATCATTTCCATGCCTTCACCAACGCAACTAATGCCCCCTTTTTCTTCGATGATCAGGTTGACAGCACGTGAAATAGCTTCCTCCTGAACACCAACGGCAACAATATTATGACTGTCATGCGCAACCGAAGAAGCGATGGCTCCGGTTTTTAATCCGAAATTTTTGATGAATGCCCTGGCTACGGGTGCTTTTTTATACCGGTTTACGACAACGATTTTCAAGATGTCCTGTTGAACATCCGAAGCCCAGTGTCCGTTTTTTTTCTGCGGGGTAGCGTTGGACTTGCCTGTTATAAGCTGCCCATCGTAAGCTTCGATTATCGGGTAAGTATAAAGGGATGAAGTGGAAGGATAAACAAAAGTTCCTGGTGAAGTCGGGTCGCAATGAAAATGATTGATTGGATTTGTTTTGGGTGGAGAAGCGATTAAGGTCTTTCCGTTTTCAGCCACGCATTCTCCATTCACAAACGTTTGAAGTACTTCGAATTTTTCAAGATCCTGCAGAACTATAAAATCTGCCGCGTCGCCCACCTGAAGTTGCCCGACGTTCAGTTTATAGTGCTTCACAGGATTAACGCAGGCCACCTGCAAAACGTTAAACACATTTGTTTTTTTGGCAACGGCCCGGGCACAAAGCTGATTGATATGTCCCTTCACCAGGCTGTCGGGATGTTTATCATCGCTGCAGAACATCATGTTTTCCCAATGGTTGTTGAGCAAGGGGGCGAGGGCTTCGAAATTGCGTGCTGCACTGCCTTCCCGGATGATGATCTTCATTCCGTATTGCAGTTTCTCCAGCGCTTCGTCTGCTGTAAAACATTCGTGATCTGTGCTGATGCCGGCAGCAATATATTTTTTTGCGTCCGCCCCGCGCAAACCGGGGGCATGTCCATCCACCGGCTTATTGTATTTTTTAGCTGAAGCAATTTTATTCATTACCCCGGGGTCGCCCTGCAGCACGCCCGGAAAATTCATCATCTCACTCAGGTATCGTATATCGGGGCGACGCAGCAATTCATTCACCTGTTGCGCGTTCAAGGCGGCACCGGCGGTTTCATAGATGGTAGCCGGAACGCAACTGGGTGCACCGAAAAAAAAATGGAAAGGTACTTCCCTGCCGTTCCGGATCATGAAATCCACGCCTTCGATGCCGCAGACATTGGCAATCTCATGCGGGTCGCTTACTGTTGCCACGGTGCCGTGAACCATCGCGAGCCGCGCAAATTCGGAAGGAATCAACATGGAACTTTCAATATGTACATGCGCATCAATAAAACCGGGGCTCAGGTATTGCTGCGGAACCGCTTCTCCGGAGGGAAGTTCCCGGATAGCGGCAATTTTTTTATCCTGCAGATGCAATTCTGCCGGGAAAATTCTTTTTCCCCGGATATCAATATAGTACCCTCTGATCTTCATATTAAAATAGTCAGTCGTTCAGCAGTCCGGGTCTTCTTTCTTCTGTTTTCCTTACTGATTCTTCGTACCGCCAGTCCGCAATCTTCGCCGGATCACCGCTGAGCAGAATATCGGGCACTTTCCAGCCACGGAATTCCGCGGGCCGCGTATATACAGGTGGTGCCAGCAGATTGTCCTGGAAAGAATCAAAAAGCGCAGAAGTCTCATCATTGAGCACGCCCGGAAGAAGCCGGCCGATGGCATCCGCGAGAACAGCCGCAGGAAGTTCCCCTCCGCTTAAAACATAATCCCCGATGGAGATTTCTTTTGTAATGAAATGTTTGCGGATGCGATCATCTATGCCTTTATAATGCCCGGAAATAATCAGGAGATTTTCTTTTAACGAAAGGGCATTGGCCATATGCTGGTTCAATAAAACCCCATCCGGCGTCATGTAAATGATCTCTTCATACCTTCTTTCTTTACAGAAGAATTCAATTGCATTGGCGAGGGGTTCACACATCATTACCATACCTGCACCTCCGCCAAAGGGATAATCGTCTACCTGTCCGTATTCGTTAACAGCCCATTTCCGCAGCGGGTGTACAAATATTTCCAGCAACTGTTTTTCTTTCGCGCGTTTTAAAATAGAATGCGCAAACGGACTTTCCAGTAATTCGGGTAACACGCTGATGATATCTATTCGCATGAAACAAGGGATAAGCTGTAAAGATAGATTTAAGGGGAATCCGGTGCAGCTTCCCGGAAATCTTCCCATTCTCTGCGCCGTTTTTTAGTAGGCCTTCCCACTTTGCTCAGCCGCTTGCCGGTATGAAAACTGGCAGCCTGGAACTGAAGTCGTTCCACTTCTTCTGCAGGGGTGATATCGAGGTAATTTTTGATGGCTTCTGCATGGACCACCCGCTTTTCCAGCAGACCGGTTACTTTTATGCGCCATCTTTTGGCTTCTGTTTTCACCTCATATTCATCTCCCAGCGTTACGTGTTTAGCAGGTTTTACCTGAGCCGAATTGAATTTTACTTTCCCTTTTTCACAGGCTGCTGAGGCCAGGCTCCTGGTTTTAAAAAGGCGGATGGCCCAGAGGTATTTATCTATCCGGAGTTTTTCTTTTTCTGGCATGATGAATCCGATTCAGTATTCAAGGAAGTCCGTTAATGGCAATGTCTAAAATAAAATCATCCCGGAATTTTCAACCTCCTTATTTCATCTCTGCAAAGTACTGATGAAAATAAGGAATGGTTTCTATGCCCTTGTAAAAATTGGCGATATCGAATTTTTCATTGGGAGAATGCAGGTTGTCACTGTCCAGACCGAATCCCATGAAAACGATTTTTATACCGAGTTCTTTTTCAAACAAGGAACAGATCGGAATGCTTCCGCCACCACGAACAGGAACGGGTTTTTTCCCAAATGTGGTTTCAATGGCTTTTTCTGCCGCTTTATATGCGTTTGAATCCAGCGGGGTGAGGTAAGGCTCTCCACCATGCAGTTCGAAGGCTTTTACCAATACGCTTTCCGGCGCTATCCGCTTAAAATAATCCAGCAGCATATGGGTTATTTTTTCGGAGGACTGATTAGGGATCAATCGCGCTGAAATCTTTGCCGAAGCTTTAGAGGGCAGAACCGTTTTGGAACCTTCTCCCTGATATCCTCCCCAGATTCCGTTCAGTTCAAGGGTGGGGCGAATACCGGTCCGTTCATTCGTAGTATATCCTTTTTCACCCCAAAGGGATTTTACGCCCAGGTCTTCCTTATATTCTTTTTCATTAAAAGGTGCCTGGGCCATTTTTTTTCTTTCTTGCGCAGATGATTCCAGCACATCATCATAAAATCCGGGTATAGTGATATGGTTGTCTTTATCATGACAGGTAGCAATCATTTGTGCCAGAATGGTCACCGGATTGGCAACGGCTCCTCCGTAAACACCGCTGTGGAGATCCCGGTTGGGTCCGGTAACTTCCACCTGGATATACGCCAATCCGCGCACACCGGTATCAATGGAAGGGGTATCCAGACTAATCATGGCGGTATCGCTGATCAGAATTACATCTGCTTTCAGTAAATCTTTATGCGTTTGTACGAAAATGACCAGGTTGGGCGATCCGATCTCTTCTTCTCCTTCAATAATGAATTTGATATTGCACGGCAGCTTACCGGAATGGTTCATGATTTCCAGGGCCTTTACGTGCATAAAGAATTGTCCTTTGTCATCAGCAGATCCCCGGGCATAAATCTTTCCGTCCCGGATACTGGGCTCGAAAGGTGCACTCTGCCAGAGTTCCAGAGGATCCGGAGGCTGTACATCGTAGTGCCCGTAAACCAGTACCGTCGGTTTGGCGGGATCCACGATTTTCTCCCCGTAAACAACAGGATGTCCCTGGGTTTCAAAGATCTCTGCTTTGCCGGCGCCAGCCTGCAAAAGGGATTTTTTTACCGCCTCGGCACAGGTGTGCATATCGGGCTTGTGGTTACTGTCTGCGCTCACAGAAGGTATCCGAAGCAATCCGAGCAATTCTTCCAGAAATCTGTCTTTATTCTCTTCCTGATATTGTTTCCAGGCTTGCATGGGCGATTGTTTTAATTGAGCCATTAAATGAAATAGAAAGAAGGATTGCGCGAAATTAGCCCCTTTTAAGAAATCATAATTTTTTCAGGGTAAATCCAAAACAGGCTAATTTTAGCGAAATTGCCTTTTATGTTCAGATTGCCCCTGACCCTCCTCGCCACCTTATCCTTATGCTTTGCCGCTTTTGCACAGCAGCCGCCACCCAAAAAGTATACAAATAAGGAGTTGCGTGAACTGGATAGCCGCTACCGCGATTTTCAAAAAAAAATCAAAGAAGTTCAGAAAAACCGGGAAGCTTTGGAGACTGCCCTTAAAGCGTATGATATAAAGTTAAAGACCTTGGCGCAATCAATGGAAAAAACAGAAGAACAAATTGATTTTGCTTCCGGTGTTTTCAGTTACGATCCTAATTTCGTTGCTTCCACCAGGGAAGTTCAGGCTATAGAAATGGCTTACTATCTGAAGTCGGTTGACCTGATGGGTCATATCAACAGTGAGAATAACCAATTAACACGCGTAGTTGAAGTGATGGCAGCAAAATACGACAAGATGAAAAAAATGAAATCATCCGGGCGTTGAGGAATCATGTTTTTTATTGGGGATGATATTCTCCATATTCCAGGATATTTTTCTATGGAAAGGATGTTGCCTCACCCGGCAATCTGTTTTGATGCAGATGGGACAACAATCCGGAATGCAATCATCGGCATGAACAAAAAATTCCATGGCGGAGCCAAATTCTTTTTCTATCAGGGAGGTAAGGATATCCACTTCAGCATGTGCTTCCCGTACATTCAGATACCAGGGCACGGTCATGTGACAATCAATATGCAGTATGTTGCCGAATTTGATTATCCGGAGATTATGAATATCAATCCAGTTCTGCCCCCGGTTGCGGTTTAACAATTCAATGAGTTTCCCCAGGATTTTATCATCTGCTTCGTCCATGATGCCGGCAACCGATTTTCGCGCGATGCGGTATCCGATGAACATGATCACAAGAGACATGATGATGGCTATTATACTATCCATCTGCTGGATTCCGGTAAAATAGATGACCAATAATCCGGCAATAATGGCGATGGTAGAATAGGTGTCCGATTGCAGATGCCGGCCACTGGCTTCGAGTGCGTCTGACCGGTTGGTTTTTCCTCTTTTGATAGCCAGGAATCCAACGATAAAGTTGATGATGGCGGAGATGGCCACCAGGTAAATTCCATAGGTCAGCTGCTGTAATTCCCTCGGATAAAAGAGATGGTAAATGGCTTCATAGATAATGAAGATTCCGGCCAGCATGATCAGCGTGCCTTCGATGGCCGCTGAAAGAAATTCCGCCTTACCATGACCGTAGGGATGATTGGCGTCCCGGGGTTTATAGGCGATGGATAAACTATATAATCCAACGAAACCGGCAATCACATTCACAATGCTTTCCAGTGCATCGGTGAGAATAGCCACGGAACGGGTGAGATACCAGGCAAGGATTTTAATGCTGAATAATACCAGCGCAACAAGTACGATCCATAATTGTAACCGGATATTTTGTTTGCCTTTATCCACAAAAAAAATTGTCTGCAAATGTAAACGGAATCAGATGGAAAGATTCTATGGGGAAAAAATAAGTTCTGCACAAAGGCTCAGGCCTCGTTTTCTGCATCCCTTTTTGAAGGCCGGAATTTCCGGAGAAAGCGGATATACCATTCTTTGTTGAAGAGTTGGGAATCATTCATGGCCTTATAAGTAAGGAAAATGCCCAGGGGCAGCAATACATAGGTAGCCATCCACATGCCAGCGATCGGCTGGAGCACACCTTCTTTCACAAATTTTCTTCCAAAATTATTGAGCAGGAAAAAAATCACAAAGAAGATCACGGCAAAAACCAGGGGCATTCCGATACCTCCTTTCCGGATGATGGAGCCAAGTGGAGCACCGATCATGAAAAGTACCAGACAGGCGATGGACATGGTGATCTTATCGTGCCAGGCCATCAGGTGCATGCGCAGGTTTTGCCGGTCGTTCTGATAGGCCAGTGTTGATAAATCAAAATTGGATTTGATATTACTTATGGTACTGAACGTTCTTTCCAGCACAGGACGTAAAGCAGAATCCGGAAGCATTTTCCGGAACGAATCTGTTTTCAAAACGAGGGCTGTGGTTTTCCACGGACTGTCCAGATAGGCAAGCGTAAGCAAATAAGATTTGAATGTGTTAAAGGATTGTTTGCGGTAAGAACCGATGGTTTTTTCAATGGAATCAATGGTTGTTCCGAGCTGACGCATGTTCAGCATCTGATAATTATTTTTGAATGCGCTGTCATCTGTTTTGTTCAGTTTAAAGGAACTGAGGTCGAATACTTTTTTATATTCTGCAAAACCCATGCGGATCAATTCGGTGTTGGTGGAATTTCGTGGACCTTTTACCTGATAATTCCAGCCATTTTTCAGGTTAAACTCCAGAAATTTTTTATCGGGAGAGATGGTCATCTTTCCACTTTCTGCCACGGTAGTAAAATCCTGGAGCAGGGTATAGTTATGCTGGAAGATCAGGATATCATGGATGGTAGCGCCATCCTTTTCCTTTTTTCCGATCTTGATAATATAGCCGTCAATCTTGTCGTAGAAAACGCCTTCTTTAATGTCAAATGCAGGTTTGGAAACAATGATATCATACTTGAGGGTTTGCATTTTCAACTGAGCTACCGGAATGATATAATTATTAAACAGATAAGCGATGCCACAGATGAAGAGTGAAGTAATAAAGAGTGGCCGCATAAATCGCAGTAAAGGAATTCCGGCTGATTTGATGGCTACCAGTTCAAAAGTCTCCCCCAGGTTTCCGAAAGTCATAATGGAAGAAAGGAGTACAGCCAGTGGCAGCGCGAGTGGAACAAGTGTCGCACAAACATATAATATGAAGGTGCCGATGGTGATCATGTCCAGCCCCTTGCCCACAATATCATCAATGTATAACCAGAAAAACTGAAGAACCAGAACAAACAGGGTGATAAAAAACGTGGCAATGAAAGGACCGATGAACGCGCCTATGATCAGTTTGTCAAGCTTTTTTATCACGCCAAAAATTTCCGGTTAGAATAAAATATGGAAAAGCAAAAATAGGGTATTCACCACATGCTTCATGTGGTGAATACTGGTAGCGCGTTATAATCCGTAGTTAAAAAAATCAATTCCCGAGGCGGTGAAAAAGATCTTTCACCTGATAACTCCAGAGCTGGGTTTGATCTTTAATATCTTTTTTATCTGCAAAATCCTTGATCAGCAATATGGTTTGATTGGTGATATCGGATTTTTCAATACGAAATTCAAAAAACTCTTCTTTAGGTGAATCAGACCAGTGAAAGCGGATATATTTTTCCATTTCAAATTCCAATACCTCTGCTTTTGTGATAGAACCATTCCAGGAGAAGCTGAAAATATTATCACGCTCATCCACCTTATCGGCAAACCACTCCTGAAGTCCGGCCGGTGTACTCAAAAACTCGTATAAAATGGAAGCGGGGCACTTTAACGAATATTCTAATGTGAACTGCTGTTTCTTACTCATCTAGGTTGCAATTGATCATGGGCTGCAATTATAGATAAATATTTCAATCCCTGAAATTTTTTTTAATTCCACCGAAAGCATTGATTATGAACATATCATGAATTAAAAAATAGAGAATCCACTGAGTACCAGTCCTTTACCCCGAATATGGTTTGGTGTTTTGCTTCCAAATAGTTATATTGGTTATCTTAATGTGAATCCTTCTGAAATGTTAAATAAGAAAAGATTCATTTCTGCGTTTTTATAGTCCATGTATCTGATAAATCCGTTGAACCTAAAACCTTTAAAAACTACCTGCTTATGAGTATGCGTCAACTCAAGATCACGAAAAGTATCACCAATCGTGAGTCTCAGAGCTTGGAAAAATACCTGCAGGAGATCGGAAAAGTTGAATTGATTACGCCGGAAGAAGAGGTAAAACTCGCTGTCCGGATTAAGCAGGGGGATCAGAAAGCCCTCGACAAACTAACTAAAGCCAATCTTCGATTTGTAGTTTCCGTAGCCAAACAGTATCAGAACCAGGGTCTGACCCTGCCCGATCTGATCAATGAAGGAAATCTTGGATTGATTAAGGCTGCCCAGCGCTTCGATG
>JAYVXJ010000657.1:0-4616 GCA_043785285.1 Chitinophagaceae bacterium | reverse complement strand
TTCCTGTATAAATAACCGGCCTGTATCGTTTTTAGCGCTTCCCATAAAAAAATCCGGCAGGGAATCACCATTTACGTCTCCGATAGCGAGTTTGGGACCTTCCGTAGAAATCATTTTTGGGATAAGGGGCTCCTTATCAAAATCATTATAAAAATCCTCCTTGTGTTTTATATTTCCTTTAATTACCGACGCGGTTATATTCTCATAGCCGGATTGGATATTTTTTGCGGGAAAGTAAACTGGCGTTTTCGCATCAGCCTGACGGAGATTCAAAACCGTATTGGCCGGAATATCTTTTAATACCTGCATTTTCATATTGGGCCACCAGATCACCAGGCTGTCAACCTTCGTTAGTTTTCCCAATCCAAAATTTAAAACCGGTTCTACTGAACTTTCAAAACCGCGCGTAGGCATCTGCTGCAATACCTGCTGCATTCCCCGTGTATAAATGCTGACCCTTGAACCAATACCATTTGTATTTAAACCTTCCCCGGTAAGTTTTACTTTAAGATAATGCGCATGCAAATTTTCAGAAGCCATATTACGATAAACAAAAGCTTCCATATTTTCATTATTCACCACGAGGTCAAGGTCCCCGTCACCATCCAGGTCACCATAAGCCGAACCATTACTAAAAGACGGGATAGAAAGACCCAATTCAACAGACTCATCTTTAAAAGTAAGGTCCTTCTGATTTACAAACCCATAGTTGGAAATAGGCGTGGAGGGCATTTTCATTAAAAAGTCTCCATAGTTAAATCCTCCTCCCCGAACCTGGTTGATCACTGCCTGGCTGGCGAAATAATCTAAAAAATCCTGATTGGTAAGGTCTTTACTTATCCCATTGCTGACAAATAAATCCTTCCATCCATCATTATCGAAATCAAAGCCCAGCGCGCCCCAGCTCCAATCGGTAGCATCAACACCGGCCAACTGGGCAATTTCGCTGAAAGTATTATCTCCGTTATTTAACTGCAGGCAGTTGCTGGTGAATTGATGATGAAAATCATTTTGCAGCTTCGCATTGTGTACATCATAATCATCAAATCGGGTGGTCGTCTTGAGACGATAATCATTTTTCGGCAACATATCGGTAGTAAAAATATCCAGTCTGCCGTCGTTATTAATATCAATGACATCCGATCCCATTGAAGAAAGACTAATATGTCCGGTTTCAGTGGTAATCCTTTCTTTGAATTGACCATTATGCTGGTTGATATACATATAGTCCCTTTCAAAAAAATCATTGGAAACATATATATCATCCCAGCCATCGTTGTTGAGATCGGCTACGGTAACACCGAGGCCAAAACCGATTTCACTCCCATAGATCCCCGCCTGTTCACTAATATCCGTAAAATGGCCATTGTCGTTTCGGTACAACCGATGACCGCCGTTTGGATCCCGTATATTCCGCAGATTGGGGCTGTTTCCAAAGCTTTCGATAGGCCTGTAACTGTTATTTAATACAAAACAATCCAGGTCTCCGTCGTGATCGTAATCAAAAAAAACGGCTTGTGTACCCAATCCTTTATCATCCAGGCCATACTGGTGGGCTTCTTCCTTAAAAGTGCCATCCTTTTGGTTAATGTACAATTCATTGGCCCGGTCATCTCCGGCTATTTGCCCGCTATTGCAAACATAGATGTCCAACCATCCGTCCCCATTGATATCAACCATGGTTACGCCGGTATGCCATTGGTGAGTGCTTCCGATATTGGCCTTGTCCGTAACATCTTCAAACTTCCAATTACCTTTATTAATGTACAACCGGTTTTTTTGCTGATTGGATGTAAAGAAAATATCCGGTTTACCATCATTATTTACATCCCCAATGGCAACGCCGCCTCCGTTATAAAAATTCCGGTATTTAAAAACATTAAAGTCTTTCGTATCAACCACCTTATTGTTGAAATTGATACCAGTTAGTGAAGAGGGTAATAACTGGAATAAAGGATTTTTTACCTCAGCTTGCTTGTTATTATTGCGATTACAAGAAAACAAAAAACTTAAACCAAGGAATATAATTACCCTTGAAACCGGGACGGCCATATAAAAACGATTTCGACACTTACCAATAAAAATAGGAGCAGTATTATAATCACTGCTCCTGAAAATATAAATAAAAAGACAAAAAAATTATACTTGTATTATTCCTAGTAACCTGGGTTTTGTTTTAAGTTAGGATTAGAAATAATTTCAGGTGCGGGGATAGGAAATATCTGCCAATGTGCATCAGCATCTGCTGTTTTTCCCGGGTTACGGGCATTTCCAAATACACCGAACCGAATAGCATCCTGCCGGCTCCAACATTCCCAAGCCATTTCACGCTGGCGCTCTGCATAAATATTAACTGCCGTTACATCAGAAATTGCCCAATCATGAGCGCCTCCAGACGCTTCCCCAAATGCACGTTCCCGCACTAAATTCACATCACTACGTGCACTAGCAAGATTACCTGTGCGAAACTCAGCTTCAGCCCTCATCAGGTATGCATCCGCTAAACGGAAAAGAACCATATCGTTGCTTTGACCACCGGAAGTCCCGGCTTCCGGATGATATTTAATATTCCGCGCCCCTGCAAGGCGAAATGGAGCCGATGGGTCGGAAAGAGAATTTACATTTGCTGTAAAGACAAGCGGCAAACTGGTCTGCGCATCTACTAACGCAGTTCCGTCAGCACCATATTGCTGACCCACCAGGTACATACTTTTACGTTTATCTGCATTATCATATTGATTATAAATATCCGCGGTACTACAAAAACCATTCCATGGACTACCGCTAAGGCCAAATGTAGCATTGGATTGATAATGCAAAGTTTGCATTTCCCAATTATTGCCCCCAATATATTTCTTATCAAAAGGAACTATAAAAATGTTTTCCGTTGAACCATCATTGGCAACCGAGAAATTATCAAAATAATCAGCACTCATCGAATATACCCCGGATTTGATCACTGAATCACATTCGGAAATGCAATCGTTCCATCTCGCTGTTCCTGTATAAACCAGTGCATTCAAATATAACTTAGCCAACAGCATGTGTGCGCCCCATCGGGTCATACGGCCGTAAGTTGTATCATTTTTGTTAGCAGGCAACAATGAAATATTATCTTTCACCTCCTTTTCAATAAACGCAAACACCGTAGGCCTGTCGCTATTGGTAATCGAATTGGGGTTTGTATTGAAATCTGTTACCAGCGGCACATTGCCAAATGCATCCATAGCATGATAATAAAAATAAGCTCTCAGTACTTTTAGCTCTGCATTAATGGCGTTTATATTGGAAGGTTTTGAGGTCAACGCATTTACAACGCTAAGCGTAAAATTAGATTTGCCAATTCCGTTAAAAAAATCGCTCCACAAACCATCAAGTGGCCCACGATCCGGTTTCCAGTTATGCAACCACAATGACTGGTGGTCACCATTGTCATACCAGTCATTACCCCTTGTGGGAACAATCATTTCTCCACCGCTGACTTCACTAATCTCTAAAAGATTTCCACCAGGCAGGTTTTGAAGGGCCTGGTAAGCCGGAGCAATACCCGCAGCGATCTGGTCAGAAGTCTGCCAGAAATTTTGATCAGACACAGGGCTGTAAACTTTGGTGTCCAATTTTGTACACGAGATAACAATACTAAAAGCGATTAGCATTAAGCCAAGCCTTAAATATAAATTTATTTTTTTCATATGCTAAATTTGTAATTATCAACTACAACATACCAGAGAAATCATGCTTTTTTTAGAATGAAACGTTTACGCCAAAAGAAATTGAACGGGTTTTTGGATAAAATGCCGAACCGTAATAGGTAACATCTAAATAAGCTTGTTGCGAGCCAGTATTGGTGATTTGTATTTCAGGATCAAGACCTTTATAGGGTGTAATTACAAAAAGATTGTTGCCGGCGACGTATACACGCAGCCTCTGAATACCTTTCACATTTGGGATAGTATAGGACAGTGTCAGGTTATCCAGGCGAAGGAAGGATGCTTTTTCCAACCAGAGGTCAGATACAGTGGCTGCATCTTTAATGCCATTTGTAATCGCCTCTCTGGTTACATTGTTTCCAGGCAACCGGTTGATGTTATCAAAATTCAACCTTGTGTTGTTGAAAATCTTCTGCCCATGCACACCCCTTAAGAAAAAATTTAAACCCCATTTGCCATAAGTGAAGTTGTTATTAATACCGTAGGTAAAGTCAGCACTGGGGTCAATATAACGCTTGGAAACATTTGCAGTGCTCGCAGGAACACTTTTTCCGGCTGAATCCAAAAGCTGGTTACCGTTTTTATCTAATCCGACATAATGGGGCAACCAAAATTCATACGGAGCGTAACCCGGCTTCAGATAAGTGATCGGGTAAGAACTTAACCCGCGGCCTACTGCTGAAGACCCGCCAATCTGGTCAGTTATTATATTATGGCCCTGATAGGATCCGGATAAACTCTCAACCCTTGTTTTTATAAAAGTAATCTGCCCGTTTAATGTCCAACTGAATTTCTGTCCTTCAACAATTTTAGCTGTTAAAGCCAATTCAAAGCCTTTATTGGTTAAAGAACCAACATTTGCAAGAATATTATTAATAAAATAGGGTGGGGTTGGCACTGAATAAT
>JAYVXJ010000656.1:0-14360 GCA_043785285.1 Chitinophagaceae bacterium | reverse complement strand
ATTTAACGGTTAGGATACTCATAATACATGGGGGCACTTCCGTTTCCAGCAATTGGTCTAATCCGGCCGCATCGGTATCATCCTGTATTAAGATTAAGAACTAATTGCATTGACTATCATCATGGCATTAGCTAATAGCCGTCATTGATTAGGGGCAAGTCAGTTTATAACTTTGAAAAAGTCATTTCATTAATTCTTCTATTATGATTAAAACACTGCCTTTTAATGAACATGTTGCCGAATATGAGCAATGGTACCGGAAATAAAGATATTGCCGTTATCCATGCTGGCGATGAGGTCCCGGTTGGCAATGCGGCAGTGATTGCACCCGGAACAGGTTTAGGTGAAGCAGGACTTTATTGGGATGGAAATTATTACCATCCATTTGCTACAGAAGGAGGTCACAGTGATTTTGCCCCACGCAATGAATTTGATTTTGAGTTGTACACTTTCCTTCAGAAAAAATTTGGTCACGTAAGTAGGGAACGATTGATTTGTGACCCTGGTATAGTAAACATTTATCATTTTCTTCGGGAGGAAAAGAAATGGGAAGAACCTGAATGGCTTAAAGGAAAGGTTTTCATTCGTTACCTGGCATACGAGTCAGCCAACCTGGCTTTTAAATTAAAAGCAACCGGTGGATTATTTATAGGTGGAGGCATCGCCCCACAGATTGTTTCTCTGTTTGAAAACTCATCATTCTATTCTTCATTTTGCCAAAGCGGCCGATTGAATTATTTGCTGGAAAAGATACCGGTAAAAATTATTTTGAATACTAAAACTGCTTTGTTGGGAGCTGCTTTTTATGGTGCTAAGAATTAGCACCATTACCGAAACGAAAATAAAACAAATTATTTTTAAATTGCTGAAGCAAATTGCTCCAATGCAAACCGAAGTCATTATAACAGATAAAAATATCCTGCAAAAATTAGAATTTATTCATTTGATGCTCTAGGCAAACAAAATATTTAAAAGCAGATCGTAGTTATGCAGCTTCCAGTCACTATGAAGGTAATGGTATTAGAGGAACCGAAAGAATTCCTGGTTTTAAAAACGGTTCCATTGCCGGTACCATTACCACAACAGGTTTTAATAAAAGTAATTGCATGTGGTGTTTGCAGAACAGACCTCCACATCATTGACGGCGAACTTACACAGCCTAAACTTCCTTTGATACCGGGCCATGAAATTGTGGGTATTGTGGTGCTAACGGGAAACAATGTAATGAGTTTAAAAAAAGGAGACCTTGTAGGTGTACCTTGGCTTGGCTATACTTGCGGAACCTGCAAATATTGTTTGAATGAACAGGAGAATCTCTGCGATAATGCCGGGTTCACCGGGTACACGATTGATGGTGGCTATGCAGAATATACTGTCGCCAATGAAAAATATTGTTTCCCGCTTTCATCCCTGTACGGCAATGCGTCTGGTGCGCCGCTGCTTTGTGCAGGGTTTATCGGTTACCGTTCTTACAACATGATTAATAAGAATGCAATTAACATTGGTATCTACGGATTTGGTGCGGCAGCCCATATCTTAATACAGGTGGCTATTTTTCAGGGTAAAAAAATATTTGCTTTTACAAGGGATGGAGATAAAGATGCACAAAAGTTTGCATTGAAACTTGGAGCAGTATGGGCAGGCAATTCTTCTCAGCCATCGCCTCAAAAACTGGATGCCGCCATTATTTTCGCCCCTATTGGAAGCCTTGTGCCAAAAGCATTGCAGGATGTTGACAAAGGCGGCATTGTAGTATGCGGCGGTATTCACATGAGTGATATTCCGTCTTTCCCGTATCATATTTTGTGGGAAGAAAGAACGATCCGCTCGGTTGCCAATCTTACAAGAAAAGATGGCGAAGCTTTTTTAAAAATTGCACCAGAGGTACCTGTTTTAACCGAAATAAAAACTTATCCTTTATCCAAGGCAAATGAAGCATTAATCGATTTGAGAAATGGCAACATACCTGGTGCAGCCGTTCTGGTCATGAGTTAATTTTTTTTAAGCTGGCATCAAATGCTTCTGTTTGGGATATACAAAAAGCTGTCTCAGTAATAAGAGAATTGAGAGAGCTTCCAGGCAAGAAACGTTTTCATGTCTTTTGCTTGTGCAACAACTGGTCTTGTTCTGTTAGTCTTCAAAAGCGTATTCAGGTTCTTCTATTTCTACCTTGTTTTCAACACTTATTACACCCGGTGCATTCCATGCAGCATCTTCTGCATCTTCTTTTTCGTTAAATGAACGAACCGTTCCACGAAGAGTAACCCTGCTGCCCATAACGTCAGCAGTAATTTTTCCTGCATCAATGGTGGCGCTGCGTTGAAAGGCAGCACTAATCTTTTGCTGAATTTCAGAAGGTGTAATTTTGGGATTTATGGTAATAAAATTAATTATGGAGCGTACACCTGTAATATTTTTAATAGCTGCCATTGCATTGGTACGCTGATACTCCCATTCTACATCTCCTTCAAGCTTTACATTACCATCTTCTACTGTTATTTTAATCTTTTCTTCCTGAACATCAGAATGCCACTTTAAAGCATTCAATACAGCTTCTGCAATTTCAGCATCTGTTTTATGATAGCTGGGAGAAATGCCTACCTGGATATCTTCGGCGATGGCTTTTACTCCTGCAATCTTTTTGACCGCGTTTTCTGCTGAAAGCTTTTTAGTATAGGAATCAACTTGTCCTGAAAGTGTTACGATGCCGTTTTTAACAGCTACGCCAATTTGTGAAACGTTTAAAAAGGGTTCCCACTTTAGTTGCTCCATTACATCTTTTTGAATTTGAATGTCATCTTTCATAATTTTAAATTTTAAAAGTTAATAAATATTTTTTAGCATTTTCTTATTTAAAGAAACTTTAAATCAAAATCGCATCCAATGATATCTATCCCAAGTTTTATGGACGGCAATCACCTGCATACACTGTTCAGGCAAATACAACAGCAGTTAATTTTTAAAAGAAACACTTTTACACCGCCTCTTTCAATTCCCTTAATTTATCAAGGTAGAACATTACTTCTTCATCACTTACCTGTTCAAATTTTTCATAAAAAGCACCTACACCATAAAACTTTTCCGGTATTATTACAGCTACTATTTCATCCACTTCTTTTGATAATTTTTGCACGGCGCTTTTTGATGCTACCGGAACGCCAATCACAATTTTTCCGGGATTACTTTTACGTAATACATTTATAGTACCCATGAGTGTATTACCGGTTGCAATACCATCATCAATCACTATCACTGTTTTTCCTTTCAGGTTTTCAGGTTCTTTGTCACCCATAAATCTGATATACATTTCTTTCAGCCGGCTGCGAACCCTCTGCAATTCCTGTTGAATATATTCTTCCGTAACATCATCATGAGGTACAATAAAGTAATCAGTAAGACTTGCTGCGCCAATGGCATATTCCTTATTCATTGGATGGCCGATTTTTTTGGTAAGAATCACTTCTATGGGAAACCCCAATTCTTTTGCGACTGCGTAGGCTACAGGCACACCTCCACGTGGCACAGCCAATACTATGCCGGGGTCATTTTTGTACTTTTTTAATTTTGCTGCCAGCAGTAAACCGGCTTCTATTCTGTCACGAAACATAAAATAGGTTTTATTGTTTTTCAAACCAGCCCGTTACCTTTTTTATTTTAATTCTGTACATCACATGTTTCAACCGTGTGCTGTCATCTATTTTGCCGGTTACCTCATGCCCGTATTCAAGGATGGTACTGCTTATACCGGGTTTAAATATTTTTTAAACCAGTTGCCCGCCAGTTCCGAAACAATTTCCATTTTACCTGGCTCTCCAAACAAATGAGTGGCTCCTTCCACCACTTCTAATTTTTTTTCACATTGCAGTTGTATGTATGCTTCTTTATTTAATTGCAGCACATCGTAATCCAAACTACCAACAATTAGCAGGGTAGGAGCTTTTACTTTCGGTAAATTATTCATTGCTAAGTCGGGTCGGCCACCTCTTGAAACCACGGCACTAACTTCAGTTAAATATGCCGCAGCCTGCAAAGCAGATGCTGCACCGGTGCTGGCGCCAAAATAGCCGATATGGAAATCTTTGGCAGTGGGAAGTCTTTCCATCCACTCAGTCGCTCCCACCAATCTTTTAGTGAGTAAATCAATATCAAACCGGTTATGGTAATGTTTATCTTCATCTTCGGTTAATAAATCAAACAGCAGCGTTCCCAAATTTTTTTCATTCAGGTATTTCGCCACCACCTGGTTGCGTTTACTAAACCTGCTGCTGCCACTGCCATGTGAAAAAATGATAATTGTCTTTGCTTTCAGTGGAATAAAAAATTCTCCTTTTAAGGTTTTGCGACCAATCGTTATGCTTACTTCTTTATGAAATCGTAGGTCCATTATTTCATCTGTTTTTTAGTTTAAGTTTTTAATTGCCCAATGCTATTCGTATAAATAAATAATCATTGCCGATGGGTATAAAAATGATTATTTATTTTTGCTCATTTTATTTTCATTCGTGTAATACAATGGGTGTTTTGGCTTTGATATTTATTTCATGTTCGGCCAATTGAGACAAACGGTCGTCAATCTGTTTTTCATTTACTTCTGCTTCATGAAAAACAGCCGCCTGTTTTTCCATACCCAACGCCTTGGCAAATGCCGCTGCGGTTCCATAAGAGCTTATTTTAAAATGATTGATTACCTGTATGCAAGCCAGCAGGCAGGCATCTTTTATTTCTGCATCAGTGCAGTTAGAAAGTTTTTCTTCTGCTTCTTCAATAAAAGCCTTCATTACCTGGTTGGTAAGACTGAGAGAAACTATTTTTTCCTCTTCATCAAAGCCTTCCATCTTTTGTACATGCTGTTGTACAAAATCAAGATACTTCTGCAGTACAGTCTTTAGTTGTAAAGAACCGGCTTTGTTTATCCACTCCGGCAAACTGTTTTTTAACTGTACTTCTGCACTGATAAACTTACTGGCATCATAATCCAGCAGGTTTTGAAGCGTGGTGATGGTTTTGTTATTCTCTGCCATAGTAATGCTGTTTTGTTATTGCAAATCTACCTGACTAAATACCGGCGATTAATGACCGCCATCATACAAAACCTTGATTGTCCTCATTGGCAAGAGACATCAAATGAACTTGCTTTGATTAATAATTTCAGAAGAGATTACAGTTGGTCAATGCTGAATAGAATTACCGGATTTTCAAGTAAGGAAAACACTATAGAGCCTGATGGATAACAGGTGCCGTAGACATATTCGATTGGGGTATGATGGTAAATAATGAGTAGTGAATGGTAAATGATGCATGATGCGCAGCAGATTTTAAACAGGTATATTTCTTATGTACCCAACAACATTTAAGTTTTCACTATGCCAAAGAAAATACAACCAGGTAAACCATTTGAAATTCCATCGCCGGAAAAACATCCGGAAATAAATCTGCCGGCTGAACCGGAAGAACCAATCGTTCACGAAGAAGACCCTGATATTATACCTGATGAAGATCCTTTTGAAACACCTGCATATGAAATTCCATCTCCTGCTGAAGGGCCTTAAATAAAATAATATGAGCGACGCTACATTAAATAAGGAAGCTACAATAGCTATTAACTATAAGCAATTAAAAGTAACAAGCCCTGTTTTCAAAGAAAATGAAATGATACCGGCTAAATACACCTGTGATGGTGTTAATGTCAGTATTCCGTTGGATATTGAACATATTCCCGAAGAAGCAAAATGCCTGGCATTGATAGTTGATGACCCCGATGCCCCAATTGGGTTATGGGTGCATTGGGTGGTATGGAATATACCTGTAACATATCACATCAAAGAAAATGAAGTGCATGGCACAGAAGGTCTCAATGATTTTCAGCAACATTATTATGGCGGTCCCTGCCCGCCATCGGGCACACACCGTTATTTCTTTAAAGTATATGCCTTGGATGCCTTACTGGATTTGCCTGCCAATACAAAAAAGCTGCAATTAGAGAAAGCGATGAGTGAACATATCATCGCTTTTGGCGAACTGATTGGATTGTATAATAGAAATAATTAAATAAAGAAAAATGAAATTACTTTTATTTATACTGGTTTCTTTTATTGCTGTTACTTCTACTTTGTCCGGATTGCTGATGGTAAGCAAACCCGACGGCGGAATACTAAACTTACAGCTTAGCCTGCTGGATGGGACACCCTTTAAAGATTTCCTGATTCCGGGGATATTATTGACAACCATCGTTGGTGGTGTAAACCTTCTTGCCTTATTCTATAATATGCAACGCCATGCTAACCGCTATAACTGGGCTATGGCAGGCGGTATCATGATCAGCGGATGGATTATAGTGCAGATGATATTAATACATGCTGCTCACTGGCTGCATTTTTTATATCTCGGTATTGGTGTTCTCATCATTTTATTGGCTTACCAGTTGAAAGGCAAATGGGCCGCGTGAGCAGCTATTTCTTTTAATTACCAAACTCCTTTTATGAAAAAGATAATTCTTCTTATTTCAATAATTGTTAACTTCATTTATGCATCTGCATTCCACATTTGGCAGTATTTTGTAGGCAGCCGATGGAGAAATAACTTTATGTATTTTTTCCGTAGTTATAGGTTCAATATATTACACCCGTTGGTTTTAATATTATGTCCATTTAATAAGTATATCTTTAAACTTGTTAGTTCCAAACCTTGATCCAAATCTTTATATGATATTTCCAATCCAACTAGAAAGTTCTCTATCTAAGGCTCTGAAATGAGTTCAATTGGTTTTCTTTACTATCCTGATCCTTTATTTTGGCAAGGTATTATTTGTTCCTTTGCTATTTGGCCTCCTTGTAGCCCTCATTATGTATCCTATCTGCAAAAAATTAGAACACAGGGACTGGTCGAGAAGTCTTTCAATATCGATTTTGTTATCTTTTATCATACTGCTTTTTTTGGGCCTACTTTGGTTGTTGGGTGTTGAAATAAATATTTTTCTTCGTGACCTTCCTCTTGTTTAAGTGCCGCAGATCAGTCCAGTTGGATACAAAAACTTACTTCCAATATGGATCATTATGCTAGTGAATCAATGTTATAGTTTCAGCAAAAGAAGCTATTGGTATGTTTATTGGCCATGTTATTGTTAATTGGGATTGTTGGCCAAACAATTGCAATTGAACACTAAAGTCAATGAGTTGGGCATTAATAGCGGGAGGAAGCAAAGGTATAGGCTATTACATTGCCGAGGCATTGGCAAGGAGGGGATACAATTTAATATTGGTTGCCCGCAACCAGGAGGAATTAGCAACTTCGAAAACCAAACTGGAAAATAACCTGCACATCCAGGTTGAAATTTTATCTTATGACCTGTCCTTAACAACATCTGCCATGGAAATTGCCAGCTTCTGTGGTAATAAATCGTTGGCATTAAATATTCTTTGCAATGCGGCAGGAATGGGAGGAGCAAAAGATTATCTTAAGTTGCCTCCGGATGATTTAAGAAACATGGTCAGGGTAAATATAGAATCGCCCATGAGCCTTACACTGGCTTTACTTCCCATCTTGCAAAAAAACAATCCTTCCTATATTCTGAATATTGGAAGCATTGCGGGATTTGCCCCAATTCCATCAAAAAATATCTATTCAGCAACCAAGTCCGCCCTGATCTTTTTTAGTTATTCACTACAATATCAGCTTGAAGAGAAAAATATTTCAGTAAGCTGTCTTTGTCCGGGACCCATTTTTACAAAGCCTGCTATTGAGGAGGAAACAGTGAAGAAATTGGGATGGCTGGGCAAACAAATGGCAGTCCAACCGGAAGTAACAGGAGAAATTGCCGTCCGGAATATGCTGAAACGTAAACTGATTATTGTTCCGGGAAAGTTGGCTACAATGATCTCTTTTATACTTCGGATGTTGCCTGCCAGATTATTAGCCTGTATTTTTTATCAATTCGGAAAGAAAGAGATGAATCATTCTGCGCCGGAATAAACCAGACCGGCATATAACCTGGACAAGCATGAAAAATTTAATTATTCTTTTTTTAATCAGTTGCATAGGCCTGATGAGCTTTGCCCAAACAAATGTTGAAAATATGATGCAGGTCGATAGTTCAAGGCCTTATGCCCTGATTGCAGGAGGAAGTAAAGGAATAGGCTATGGGCTTGCGCAGGCTTTGGCGAAAAGAGGATATAATTTAATATTAATTGCAAGGCATCTGGATACCCTGCAGGCAGCAAAAATAAAATTAGAATCAGTATATTCAATTCATGTTGAAATCCTGGCTATTGATCTGAGTTTTGAAAAATCAGCTGATGAAATTGCAAAATGGTGCATAGACAGAAATATTCATTTGAAAGTTCTTTGCAATGTAGCTGGTTTGGGGGGCGCCAATGATTATTTATCCTTCCCGCTGGATTCCCTGCGTTATATGGTCAGGTTAAACGTAGAATCATGTATGGCCCTTTCACTTACTTTGTTGCCTTTGCTGGAAAAGAATGCACCATCCTATATTTTAAATGTTGCCAGTATGGCCGGATTTGCTCCCATACCGATCAAGAATATGTATTCTGCAACCAAATCAGCGGTTGTTTTTTTTAGTTACTCCCTTAGATATCAATTAAAAGACAAACATATAAGTGTGAGCTGTCTGTGTCCAGGTCCCGTTTTTACAAAGCCGGAGATCGTTAAAGATACAAAGACTAAGCTTGGATGGATTGGCGTTAAAATGGCTCTGGACCCCGGTACTGTGGGCGAGGTAGCTATTAAGAAGACATTCAAAAAGAAATTGATCATCGTGCCCGGAACGCTGGCTAAAATCAGTTCCGTTATTATCCGGATGCTTCCCCGGAGATGGGTTGTTTCTCTTTACGGCAAGGCTGGAAACAAAAGCAAAGGCAAACCCAAATAAATTCCTGGGAACATCCCTGGTTCGGCATATACGACATCAAATTAAAATGAACCCGCTTTTTAGTAACATGCCGGTAGCCAGTGGAGGAAATTCACTTACTCTCTTGCTTTAACGGCAATAAAATTTGAAATAATGCACCTTCCGCCTTTTTTGAAATCGCATTTATTTCACCATGGTGGTTTATCACTATAGTTTTACATAAAGCCAGACCGATACCTGTTCCCGAAAAATGTTCACGGCCATTATTCACTTCACAAGTTTATAACGACTTGATGATCCTCTTTGACTAAAACAAAAAGATATTATATCGTAGATGATGATATTGATGAGCGCATGGTTTGTTATGGCAGCCATAGAATTATTTCAAACGGATGGCGGATACCCGAAAAAATAAATATGTACAAAGCGCCAGACTGAATGGTAAACCATTGGAGTCCTGTATGTCTCCGGCTGGCGAATTATTAAAAGTCGGTGAATTGAAATTGGAAATGGGATTAAAGGCGAATAAGAAATGGGGATTGATCCATTCGGGGAGATAAATCCATTTCCTGTTTTCCGCACTTCTAAATTCTTCCTATGGAACGCTTGCTGTCATGAATGTAAGAATTTTAAACCCCTGATCATAGACGATACCGGTTATCCGGTGAAATTCTGGCCAAGGGAAACGTATGATTAAATAGCCGGATCTGGATAAACGTTGGACAGGGTTGCTGTTTCAACCGGATTCACTGGCTTTATTTCAAGTCTTTCGCACCAGCCTAAAAAGGTTTCATGCACCTGGTCCAGGGTTTTTTTCTGTTCCAGGGTCAGTTCCAGGGCGTGTGTCCGGCTGATGGTGCGAATGGGCAGTCCCCGCTTGCGCAGAAAATATTTGGCACTCATGGGATAAGCCACATGGATCAGCGGGTCTTCCCTAGCCAGTTCCGACTGAAGCCATTCCACTTCGGCTGACTTAGCGGGATCCGTGGCATGATTACACATCCATACTAGTATTTCCGGATAAAAATTTCCAGCGATGGAAGACATTCCTTTTGCTCCTTCCCGTAAGGAGGTCATGGCATTGGGTGAATGTGCGTCGTAAAATTCGAACCGCTTGCTTTTGGCCGTTTTCACAATATCCAGCTTGGCTTTCACCTTTTCCGGAGCGATGGAGGTATCCTTGTAATAAACAATGCGGTTAGTTTCTATAACACTTTTGAATACCTCCGGTGATAAAATACGCTTATAGGGTGCGGGGCATTCGTACAGGCCCAGCGGGATATTATCGGTCAGACGAAGCATCTTATTGAAATTCGCTATCCAAACGCCATCTCCGTCATCCACATTGGCATAATGCCCGGTTATCAGGATGACTGCATTGACGCCCGTATTATAGATGCGTTTGGTAAAATCGACCTTGTCTTCTATGGTCAGTCCGAATGATCCTGTGGCCACGACCGGCACCCGTCCGTCCACATAACGCACAATGTGTTGGGTCAGTTCCAGTCTTTCCGATTCGCTGATGCTGTACATTTCACTGCTGAGGCAGTTGGCAAAAAAACCTTTCACTCCGGCAGCCAGATAAAAATCAATAAGTTGTGATACCACCCCCAGATCGACCTGGGCCCTGAGATCAAAAGGAGTGATCATGACGGGAACAAATTTTTTATCGGGCAACATAAAAAATCTTTTAAGGTGTGTGAATGAATCTTATGGCCACAAATTATCAAAAAATAATACAATTTGCCCTGTTCGGAACAAAATAGTTCCCATTGGTTGATGCGAAGATTCTGCTTAACGTAGTATTTTACACCGCGATCATGGTTATTCCGTTTTGAATTTATTCTTTCATGAAAAGCCTGCCATTATTAGATCTGAGCATTATTGCCGCCTATATGCTGGGGATGTTGCTGGTAGGAGGATATTTTTCCGGCAAGGGGCGTGATGCCGAGCAATTTACCAGTGCAAAGGGAACAATACCCGGCTGGGCAATCGGCATTTCAATTTATGCCACTTTCCTGAGCAGTAATACCTTCCTGGGTGTTCCCGGTAAATCCTTCGGAGGCAACTGGAATAGTTTTGTCTTCAGCCTGTCCATGCCGCTGGCCGCCTGGGTGGCCGTGAAATATTTTGTGTCTTTTTATCGTACAACCGGAGAGGTATCTGCCTATACCCATCTGGAACACCGGTTCGGACCCTGGGCAAGGACCTATGCGGTCGTTTGTTTTTTACTTACCCAACTGGCCCGTATGGGTTCCATATTTTTTGGGATCGCACTAAGCCTCCAGGCGCTTACCGGTTTTTCGATGACTTCCGTGATGCTTGTCGTAGGACTGTGTATCATCCTGTATACGGTGATGGGCGGGATCGAAGCAGTGATCTGGACCGAGGTTGTGCAAGCCATTATAAAAACGTTCGGCGCCATGCTGATCATCTATGTGGTGATCAAAGATATGCCGGGCGGGTTTTCCAGGATACTAGAAGTGGGCAGGCAGTCGGATAAATTCAGCCTGGGCAGCTATTCTTTAAACTTTAAGTATTCGACCTTCTGGGTGATCCTGCTGTACGGCTTCTTCATCAACCTGAATAATTTCGGGATGGACCAGAATTATGTGCAGCGTTACCATGCGGCAAAATCGACCAAAGCGGCTACCCGTTCTTTGTGGCTTTGCGTTTGGCTGTATGTACCGGCTTCCCTGCTTTTTTTCTTCATCGGTACCTGTCTTTTTTCTTATTACAGTGTTCATCCGGACATGCTGACGGTGGTGAAGGAACAGAGTGCCCGTGAACGATTACCCATTGGGGCGGTACAGGCACAGATAAGCAAGCTGGCAGCTACCCTTCAACCTTCGGATTATGGAGATAAGGTGATGCCCAATTTTATTGTAACACATTTGCCGCCGGGGTTGGTGGGACTCATCATTGCCGCCATCATGTCTGCCGCCATGAGTACCATCAGCAGTGGTATGAACGCCTCGGCCACTGTTTTTTCGGAAGACATCTACCGGCGCTATTTCAATAAGAAAGCGTCTGAGAAACAAAGGCTTCGTATCCTGTACATCGGTACGGTAGCTTTCGGTCTCCTGGGTATGGCAACCGGAGTTGCGATGACGGGCGCCAAAAGCATCCTGGATATGTGGTGGGTGCTTTCGGGCATTTTCGCAGCCGGAATGCTGGGTATCTTCCTGCTGGGTATCCTGAGCAGACAGACCGGCAACGGGGCCGCCATTTTTGCGGCGGTGATCGGGATCCTCGTTATTTGCTGGATGACCTTCTCCGGTCAGTTACCGGAAAAATATGACTGGCTGAAAAGTCCCTTTCATACCAATATGATCATCGTGATCGGAACGCTGGCGATATTCCTGGCGGGAATATTATTTACAAAAATAAAAGGGGCAGGAAGCAAATTGGAAAAAAATTAAAACTTTCCTTATCAGGACTGATGATATATGAAGAAGTTCAATTATGCGATCGTCTGGTTCAATGAAGGATCCCTGTTATGTTATAATCGCAGGGTCAGGGCAGAAGGGGATAAAGGAGATCATGCGGGGTTTCTGAAGATATTTCGTATTCCGCTTTTTCAGAAAAGCTGAATCTCCGTCTATACTTAGTGGCGTTATGAAATATTTTTTAAAATGGCAGTAAAAATTCGTTGATTTATTATATGAAAATGATTAGGCCAATGCTTGTCTTTTTTATTTGCGCCTGGGCTATGCAGTATATACATGCACAGTCCCTCGATTTGTCCGTGGCGAAAATAGTTTGCCTGACAGCAAATAAAGATTTCCTGTTGCGAACCCCTGAAGTATTACAGCAAGAAGCGGAAAAAAGAACCGGTATCCGGGTACCCATTATAAAAACAAAATCTTCACCCGACGGTCCTGCCATTATTCTGATAGATGAAAACAATTTGTCCGGACTTTCTGACAAACAGCGAAGAAGCCTGGCAGCATTGCCGTCCATAACGAATGAAGGGTATAAAATCTTAGAGCCGGAAGGGGAGAGAACGGTATTGATCGTAGGAAAGGATTCCAGGGGATTGTTGTATGGCGTAGGCTGCTTATTGCGCAAGCTGGAAATGCGTCCCGGCAGTATTTTGCTGAAAGGAAATATCGCGATTGTCTCGAGCCCGGTATACTCTTTAAGAGGCCATCAATTGGGATACCGTCCCAAGACGAATGCCTACGATGCTTTTACCGTTGCCATGTTCGATCAGTATATCCGAGACCTGGCCTTGTTCGGAGCCAACAGCATCGAGTTCCTGCCTCCGCGGACGGATGATATTGCCAGCAGTCCGCACATGGTATTGCCTGCCGCAAAGATGATCGTCGAGCAGTCGCGCATTTGTAAAGAATATGGTCTGGACGTATGGATGTGGTATCCTAATGTAGGTAGTGATTATATACAGCCGGATTCAATCCAAAGTGAACTCAATGAAAGGGAAAAAGTATTTTCTTCGCTGCCCAAACTGAATGCGGTCTTTGTGCCTGCCGGTGATCCGGGCGATCTTTCGCCGGATGTTTTATTTCATTGGCTGGAAAAAGAAGCGGTCGTGCTGCGGAAATATCACCCGGACGCGAAAATCTGGGTGTCACCGCAGGGATTCAATACAGATCAGAAATGGTTCGACGATTTTTTTGCGCAGGTCAACCACCAGTATCCCTGGTTTGGCGGTGTGGTATTTGGCCCCTGGGTGAGAATACCTATTCAAAAGCTTCGTCAACTGGTTAATCCGTGCATTCCGATTCGTCATTATCCTGATATTACCCATTCTCTCAGTTGTCAATATCCAATACCCCATTGGGATTTGGCCTGGGCCCAGACCCTGGGCAGGGAATGTATCAATCCGAGGCCCAATGATGAAAGGACGATCCATCAGGCGATAGATAAATATTGCATCGGTAGCATCAGTTATTCCGAAGGAACGAACGATGATGTGAATAAATTTGTGTGGAGCGGACAGGACTGGGATCCGGAAAGCCCGGTAATAGAAACCCTGCGGGATTACGCGCGATTTTTTATGGGCCCGGATTTTACAGAGGCCGCGGCACAAGGGATCATCGCCCTGGAAAATAATATGCGGGGACCTGCCATCACGAATGCAAGCGTCGATCTAACCTTGCTGCAATGGCAGCAGATGGAGCAGCAGGCATCTCCGGTGCTTTTACAGAATCCCCGATTCCAGATGTGCCTGATCCGGGCGTATTTTGACGCCTACACCAGGCGGCGGTTGATTTATGAAACGGAGCTTGAGCAAGCGGCGAAAGATGTTTTGAGATCGGCGAAGCCGGGTCATGTGGAAGAATCAATAAAGAAGACAAGGGAGATCCTGGGATTGGCCTTAAGTGCGCCTATTCTGCCAGACTATAAAGCAAAATGTTTCGCCTTGGCGGATTCCCTGTATAAAAGCATAGGCGCCCAGCTTACCGTAAAAAGACATGGGGGAATGCAGGAGCGTGGTAATTTCATTGATTTTATCGACTATCCTCTGACC
>JAYVXJ010000655.1:0-4627 GCA_043785285.1 Chitinophagaceae bacterium | reverse complement strand
GATCTGCAGGCCAGGGTGGAGGCCGGGGTTGGGGACCAACGGTTAGTGGAAATGCCCAGGGTTATTCCAAGCCTACCGGCAGCGTAGATGCCTCTGTTAAATTTGAATTCCTTAAAAATAAAGCGGCCAGCATTACCCTCAGCATGGACGATATCTTTAAAACGCGGAAGTATGATGTATTTATCAATTCAGCCTATTCCACCCAGGAGTCGTACCGCATCCGGGATCCCCAGTTTGTCAGACTCCAGTTCAATTACCGGTTTGGTAAATTTGATACGGCACTATTCAAACGGAAAAACAATAAGGGGGGCGAACAGGATAATAATCCGCAAAATGGAGCAGAAGGCTCTATGAATTAAGGAGTTCTGGAATGCTCTGCCTGCTCCTTCCGGCTGTATCAATTTTTTACTTTCACCGTTATACTGTAAAATTGCACGCCTTCGGGCGTGTAAAACCCATTATAAAAGAGTATGGCGAAGAATTTATTGATCGTGGAGTCCCCCGCTAAGGCAAAGACGATTGAACGGATTTTAGGGGAAGACTTTGAAGTAAAAAGTTGTTATGGCCATATCCGCGACCTGGAGAAATTAGATATGGGGATAGACATAAAGGATAACTATAAGCCCCGTTATATTGTTCCGGAAGAAAAGCAAAAAGTGGTCAAAGAATTAAAGAGCCTGGCCAAGAAATCCGGCGAAGTATGGCTGGCAACGGATGAGGACCGGGAGGGGGAAGCCATCAGCTGGCATCTCTGTGAAGTGCTGGGTCTTGACCCCAAAACCACCAAACGTATTGTTTTTCACGAAATTACTAAACCCGCTATTTTAGCGGCTGTTCAGAAACCGAGAACGGTGGACATGAATCTGGTGAATGCCCAGCAGGCCCGTCGTATTCTTGACCGCATCGTAGGATTTGAACTGAGTCCTGTACTCTGGCGGAAGATGAGTATGAAAAACAACCTGAGTGCGGGAAGGGTTCAGAGCGTAGCCGTGCGAATTATTGTGGAAAGGGAAAGAGAGATCAATGCCTTCACTGCGGTCAGCACATTTAAAATTGAAGCTTCTTTTACATCAAAAGATATTTCCGGCAAGAACGTGGTCTTTTCTGCCGAAGGCAAAAAATTCTCCCAGGAAACCGGTGCGGAAGAGTTCCTGAAAAGCTGCATCAATGCAAAATACAGCGTTACCGATATTCAGGTAAAACCCGGAAAGAAATCTCCCGCTGCACCATTCACCACATCTACCCTGCAGCAGGAAGCATCCCGTAAACTGGGGTATTCCGTCAGCCGGACCATGCTACTCGCACAAAAATTGTACGAAAGCGGTAAGATCACCTACATGAGAACCGACAGTGTGAGCCTGAGCGAAACGGCGATGGAAAACCTGAAAAGCGAGATCGGCAATAAGTTCGGCAATTCGTATTATCAGAAACGGGCTTTCAAAAATAAAAATGAAAATGCGCAGGAAGCGCATGAAGCTATTCGTCCGACCTATATGGAAAACACCAGCGTGGAAGATGCAGATTGCCGGCGTCTTTATGAACTGGTCTGGAAAAGAACGATGGCTTCGCAAATGGCAGATGCAGAACTGGAAAAAACCACGGCCATCATACAGATCTCTACCAATAAGGAAGAACTGAAAGCAACGGGTGAAGTATTAAAGTTTGACGGATTTTTAAAAGTCTATCGCGAAGATCAGGACGATGACGATATAACGGAAGAAGAACAACAGGAGCGCATGTTGCCACCATTAACAGTGAGCCAGCAACTTCCTTTAGCAGAAATGCGCGCAACAGAAAGATTCAGCCGTCCGCATCCCCGGTATACTGAAGCATCGCTTGTTAAGAAACTGGAAGAACTGGGCATTGGCCGTCCTTCCACGTATGCACCAACCATTTCCACAATCCTAAAAAGAGGATATGTGGAGAAGCGCGACAAAGAAGGCGTGATCCGGCATTTCAGGATATTGAAACTAAAAGATAATGCGATAAACAAATTAACAGAACAGGAAACAACCGGAGCAGAAAAATCGAAATTATTTCCCACAGATCTGGGATTGGTAGTAACGGATTTTCTGAAACTGTATTTTGATGATATCATGGATTATCATTTCACTGCGCGTATTGAAGCCGAATTTGATGAAGTAGCCAATGGCAAGCTGAAATGGAACAACATGATTGATGAATTCTACACGCCTTTTAAAAAAGACGTGGATAATACCATTGAAAAAGCGGAACGCATCAGTGGCGAAAGGGACTTGGGTATCGATCCGGCTACGGGTAAGAAAGTGATTGCCCGAATGGGACGTTATGGCCCAATGGTGCAGATCGGAGAACAGAATGGCGAAGAAAAACCGAAGTTCGCGAAGCTCAAAAACACCCAGAGCATCGAAACCATCAACCTGGATGAAGCCATGGAATTATTCCGGCTTCCACGAAATCTCGGACAGTTTGAAGAAAATGAGGTAAGCGTGAGTATCGGAAGATTCGGTCCTTATATTGCGCACGATAAGAAATTCTATTCCCTGGGAAAAGAATTTGATCCGTATACCATCAGCTTTGAAGAGGCTGCTCCCCTCCTTGTGGAAAAAAGGGCTGCTAAAGAACAACGTACCATAAAAGTATTTGAAAAAGAAAAGATCCAACTCCTTCGTGGCCCATACGGCCCTTATATAAAGCAGGGATTGCGCAATTATAAGATCCCTAAGGAAAAGCAGGAGAACGTGGAAGGGCTTGAGTTGAATGAAATCAAGGCCATCATAGAAGAGGTTAAAGCCAATCCACCCAAAAGAGTTCCCCGCAAAAAGAAATCCTCATAAGATTTTTACAATTCCTGCGTTATCCAATGTAACGGACACCATTCCATCCATGAAATAAACACCCCGGAAGGGTTTGTGGATAAGATTGTCATTGCCGTTTTTTTAACTTCCGCGATATTCATCTCCATTATCCTGGCTGTATATCGCCTGAAGATAAACCATCCACCCCATGCAGGAATCCAGAGAAATTAAAGCATTGTTTCATCTCATTGATGATCCCGACGAAGAAGTATTTATCAGCATCAGCGACCGCATCATCAGTTACGGACGAGGCATCATTCCCAACCTCGAATATCTTTGGGAGAATACCATTCAGGCAACCATTCAGGAAAGGATCGAAATGCTTATCCACCGGTTGCATTACCGCGATCTGACGGAAGACTTTCAGCGCTGGAAAGGCAGCAGCTATCAGGATCTGCTAACGGCTACCCTCCTCGTTTCCAAGTTCCAATATCCTGATCTCAGTACCAGCCCGGTTCTTCAGGAGATGGAAAAACTACGTCGCAATATCTGGCTTGAACTGAATAGTTATCTAACTCCGCTGGAGCAGATCAATGTGCTCACCAGTATCATTTACGGATATTACAACCTGAAAGGAACGGAAGTGGGTTATCAGCATCCCGAAGAGTTCCTGATTAATAAACTGATAGAAACCAAAAGAGGAAATACCGTTATCAATGGCATCGTTTACCTGCTGTTATGTGAATTGCTGGATATTCCGGTGAGAGCCATTAATATTCCGCGGCAGTTTGTTCTGGCTTATATTAAACCAGACTATAGCGAGGAAGCGTCTATGAAAGACCCGCAGGATAGGATCGAATTTTTTATCGATCCGATGAGCGGCCAGGTATTTACCCACAAAGACGTCAATAACTATTTTACCCGCATCGCCGTTACGCCGGCTCCTGTCCATTTCAAGCCGGTAAATCATATTCGAATCATCCAAACCCTGCTGGAAGAATTCAGCAAATGCTTCGATAAGGAATCCAATCTGTACAAAAAGACCGAACTCCTGATGCTCTCCCGGTTGCTGAATGAATAAGGACTGGCACGAAAAATGCATTTTGTGACCAGCACGACTATCCTTTTGCTGTAATTTGCTGCTAAAATCACCTGTATTATGCCTGTAAAGAGCTGGGCGAAGGGCTTACCATTCGCCATCGCGTTGATAGGATATTGCAGCCTGGGACAGGCGCAGGCTAAAAAACACGTGCATCATCATAAAAAAAATGACAGTGCTCTTCTGGAACTGAATTCGCGGCTGTCTGATTCCATTCTCCAGGAAGCAGAGATCAAAGATACCACGGTACCCAATATGGTGAACAAAGTGGAATCCTATTCTTTCATCCTGAATCGCTCTGATGCATTTTTTAGCCGGAAAATGGATACCACCGGCATACTAAACGCTTTATCGGGACTGGAACGGGGCCTTAATTTTTTTCATAACCGTCTGGAGCAAAATGGAGACCCGCTGAACCTGCGCAACCTGAATACGGCTGCTGCACTATTAGACGAATCCAATGAACGCCTGCAGGATTGGGAAAAGTTATTGGCGGGCTATAGTGAGCAGATGGATAAGAATCATGAATATATCCGAAAAATAAAACACGACAGTTCCCTCATCAATGCTCCGCTGGACTCCAGCCTGCATGGACAAATGAAAACCGTTCACGACAGGGCCCTCTCCCTGGATTCCGTTCAGCATGTCGCCATTATTAAGATCAACACGCTCAGAAACCGTGTTTCCGTTAATTATTTATTGGCCCAGGACCTCCAGGTGGAAATCGGGTACCGTATAAAAAAACTCCGTA